>CAZFEA010000030.1:12605-14760 GCA_964518085.1 uncultured Dehalococcoidia bacterium | reverse complement strand
TGCTCCGTGAATAACGGTATCACAGGCGGCCCTGCCTGTGAGACATCGTTTTCATCCTTTGATGGTGCTCGCAAGCGAGCATCGAGGATTGCTCCGTGAATAACGGTATCACAGGCGGCCCTGCCTGTGAGACATCGTTTTCATTCGATAATTGGTGCTAGAGGTCAAGTTTGCTTTGACTGGTCCTCATGAAGTTACCTTTCTGCCTTCAGGGAAGAAGATAACCGTCCCCGATGGCACCCTCTTGCTCGATGCCGCGGCACAACTGGGAGTCCAGCTTGATACCCCGTGCGGCGGGCAGGGACGCTGCGGCCGCTGCCGGGTCAAGGTGGAACGGGGACAGGTGAGTTCCCGGGAAAGCCAGCGTTTGACCGCCCGGCAGCTCGCCGAAGGCTGGGTCCTCTCCTGTACCTCCCGGGTCCAGGGTGACCTCACGGTCACCGTGCCGCCCAGGATCGAGCGGGAAAAGGTAGTGCCGGAAACTGCCGACACCCGCGTCGAGACACCGGTAGTGTGCGGCTTCAACTTCGGTCCGCCCACCCGGCATCTGGCTCTCAAGATTCCACCGCCTTCCCTGGAAGACGCGGCTAACGATCTGGACAGGGTCAAGAGGGTACTGGCTGCCGAACATGGCATCCAGGAGCTTGAAGTATCGCTTCCCGTGCTCCAGAAACTTGCCCGGACGCTCCGTTCGGGCAACTGGGAAGTCACCGCCGTGGTCAGTCATACCGCCGGCAGCCGCCATCCGGAACTCGTCGAAATCCACCCCGGCCTGAGAACCAGGGCTCCTCTGGGTGTCGCTGTCGATATCGGTACCACCAATGTGGTGATGGACCTGGTTGACCTGAGGACCGGCAAATTGCTGGACCGTGTCTCAGAGAGAAACAAGCAAATCCGCCGCGGTGAGGACGTCATCTCACGGATATACTACAGCGAAAAAGGCAAAGGGCTGCACGAGTTGCAGGGACTGGTCATCGAAACCATGAACCTGTTGCTGGATGAGCTGGCGGCAAAACACGGGATTGCCACCACCGACATTGACGACATGGTGGTGGCCGGCAACACCATAATGGAGCACCTCTTTCTGGGTCTGCCTTCGCGTTCCCTGCGGGAGGAACCCTATGTTCCCACCCTGGTGGAATTCCCGGTAGTCAAAGCCCGGGAACTGGGCATAAAGATCAACCAAAATGCCCCGGTGTATGCCCTGCCCTCTATCGCGGCCTATGTGGGCGGCGACATCACTGCCGGGGTCCTGGCTTCCTGCCTGTTCAAATCAGACCAGCTCACGCTTTTCCTCGATGTCGGTACCAACGGCGAAATCGTCCTGGGACACGGCGACTGGATGGTAAGCTGCGCCTGCAGCGCGGGTCCCGCATTTGAGGGCGCCGGAGTCGGCCACGGCATGCGGGCCACCAACGGGGCCATCGAAGTGGTCACCATCAACTCGAAGACCCTGGAGCCGACGATCGGGGTGATAGGTGAAGGCAAGCCCCTGGGGATTTGCGGTTCCGGCATGATCTGCGCCCTGGCCGAGATGTTCATCACCGGGATCATCAGCCGCGCCGGCAAGATTAACATGGACTACGTAAATAAGGTCATGGGGAAGAACACCCGGGTGCGCGTCGGTGAACACCGCAACGAATACGTTCTGGTATGGGCCGCAGAATCGGGGACGGGCAAGGATATCGTCCTGACCGAGGTGGACATAGACAACCTCATCCGCACCAAGGGCGCCATTTATGCCGGTATGTCGGTCATGGCCCGGAGTGTCGGCATTGATCTCCATGACGTTACCGATGTCCTCATCGGTGGGGCTTTCGGCAAGCATATCAGCGTCGAGCAGGCGATCATGATTGGACTGTTGCCCGATCTGCCCTGGGAGAAATTCAAGTACCTGGGTAACACTTCGGCCAGCGGCGCGTACAACGTCCTGATCTCGCAGGAAGCCCGTGAGAAAACCAGGGAAATCGCCCGGAAAATAACCTACCTGGAGCTAATCGCCGACCCGACTTTCATGGACGAGCTTACCGCGGCCCTGTTCTTGCCGCACACCGATATGACCCGGTTCCCGACAGTTAAGGCCACCTTGGAAAAAGCGGGAAGAAGCTAAGTTTCAAGTAACAAGTGACAAATGACAAACGGCAGGCCGCAATGC
>CAZFEA010000030.1:10207-12595 GCA_964518085.1 uncultured Dehalococcoidia bacterium | reverse complement strand
TGATACTTGAAAATTTTTAATCTGCGTTTATTATGTCCAAGACCATTGCGGTAGCTGGCAAGGGCGGTACCGGGAAGACAACGGTATCGGCCCTGCTGATCAAGATCCTTTCCGCCAGGGGCACGGTGCTGGCCATCGATGGCGACCCTGCCTCGAATTTGAACATGGCCCTCGGGTTGCCCCTGGGCGACACCATCGGCGCCATTCGCGAAGACATGTCCCGCAAAGTCCGCGGAGGCAAATTTGATGTGGGCATGTCCAAGAACCAGTATATCGAATACAAGATCCACGAGTCGCTGGTGGAAAGCGAGCGCATCGACCTCCTGGCCATGGGCCGCCCGGAAGGGCCGGGCTGCTACTGCGCCGCCAATAACATGCTCCGCGATTCCATCGACCGGCTGGCCGGCAACTACGACTTTGTGGTTATTGACAGCGAGGCCGGGATGGAACACATCAGCCGGCAGACCACCCGCGACATCAATATCCTGCTGGTGGTGGCCGATCCAACGGTACGTTCGGTGGTCACCGCCGGCAGGATCAGGATACTGATCAAAGAGCTTCGCACCCGCGTAGACCAGATGGCCCTGATCATCAACCGTACGGCTGGCCCGCTGCCTCCCGAACTTCAAAAAGCCATTGCCGATACCGGGCTGGAGCTGATCGGCCAGATCCCCCTGGACCCTCTCGTCCCCGAACTCGATGCCCGCGGGGCGCCCATCGTAGACCTCCCTCCCAGCTCGCCGGCGCGGCTGACGGTGGAGGAAATAGCGCGCAAGCTAGGGCTGGTATGATGCAAGATTTAAGATTCAAGATTCAAGATCAGGATCAGGGGTTAGATGGGCGGAAAAACCATGTCCAATGAGCCTGAGAGAAGAAAGGTCGAATACAAACGATTCGAGGACCTTGAGGTCTGGAAGCTTTCGAGGCAGCTTGTTGCTTCTGTATACAGACTGACGTCCAATCAGACTTTTTCCAGGGATTTCCGGCTGGCGCACCAAATTCAAAGTAGCGCCGTTTCGATAATGTCAAACATTGCCGAAGGCTTCGAAAGAAGAAGCAACAAGGAGTTCGTGATGTTCCTGTACACGGCAAAGGGTTCTTGTGGCGAACTCCGCAGCCAGCTTTATGCCGCCCTTGACCTGAAATACACAGACCAGGCCGACTTTGATCACAATCATGCCATGGCCGAAAGAATATCAAAATCCCTGGGCGGCTTCATAAAATATCTGGAAAAGGGCTGAAAACGGACGGGCACCTATCTTAGATCTTCAGTCTTGAATCTTGAATCTTGAAAGGAGAGCCATGTTTTACGTCATCGGCGAAAGTATCCATGTGATTGCCCCGGCAGTGCGGGCAGCCATCGAAAGCAGGGATGCTGAATTCATCCAGAACCTGGCCCAGAGGCAGGTCAGGAAGGGCGCGAAGGCCATCGACCTCAATATCGGGCCTCAGAAGAAGCTAGGGACCGAGATCATGCCCTGGATCGTCCAGGCAGTCCAGAATGTCGTCGACGTGCCACTGTCGCTGGACACCACCAACGCTGCCGCCATCGAAGCCGGTCTCCAGGTGTGCCAGAAAAAGGCCTGGATCAACAGCACTGATGCCACTCCCGAACGCCTGACCGCGCTGATGCCCCTGGCGGCAAAATATGGGGCCAATATTATTTCCCTTACCCTTGGTTCTACCGGCCTGCCGACAACCGCGGACATGCGCATCGAGCTGGCATCGGAGACCATTCTTCCCGCGGCCGCTGAGAATAACGTTCCCATGACCAGCATTTACCTTGATCCCCTGGTGCTCACGGTAAACGGGAACCAGGACCAGGCCATTCAAACTATCGATGCCATGCGTTTCTTCAAACAGATGGCCGACCCGCCGCCGTATACCACCTGCGGCCTTTCCAACGTCTCAAATAGCTGTCCCAAGGAGATACGCCCCCTGCTCAACCGGGTTTACCTGGTTATGATGGTGGGCGCCGGTCTTGATTGCGCTATTGCCGATGCCCTCGACGACGAGCTGATGGAAACAATCCGCATCCTGGAGCAAAAAGACGATTCCACCGAAATAGGAAGAATGTACCTGCGTTTGTACCAGAACTACCAGGAAGGAATCGAGTTTGACCAGGAGGGCTTCGACACCGGCAAAGAGGAGATCAGCAACCTGGTAAAGACGGTGCGTATCCTGGAGAACAGGACACTGTATGCCCATAGCTACCTCAAGCTGTAAGAAGGGAAAAGGCAAAAGGTAACAGGTAAACAGGTCACAGCTGAATACCGGTACCACAGGCGGCCCTGCCTGTGGGGACGATTCATTCGTGGTTTCCGTCCCTTCTTGAATCCCCTGGTTTTTGAAGGGGGACGATTTCTCTTAATTCGCGGTTTATGTTAA
>CAZFEA010000030.1:0-10197 GCA_964518085.1 uncultured Dehalococcoidia bacterium | reverse complement strand
TCCTGTGAACGTATTGCCTGAAATTCCCGCAACCCCCTGCAACCTGGTCTAACACTCCCCTCTATGCTGAAACCAATAGCCTTTCTCCTTTTCTCCATTGGCATGGTAATCATGTTCCTGCCATCGTTGCGCCGTCCCAGACGCCATGGGTTTTACCTGTTCTTCGCCCTCGAATTCCTGATGGCCCTGCTATTACTGAATATCGAACGCTGGTTCCGCAACCCTTTGTCCCCGGCCCAGCTTCTCTCCTGGTTTCTTGTCTCGGCATCCATCCTTCTCGCCGCCGAAGCCGTTTACTGGATGCCCTCCGGCAGTAAGGCCGTGCCGGCTGCCGGTGAAGTCGCCACCCTGGTAAAGATAGGGGCATACAAATATATCCGGCATCCACTTTATGCCTCGCTTTTCGTTCTTGGCTGGGCCATTTATCTCAAGCAGCCATCGGTCCTGGGCCTGGTGGTAGTACACGGCGCCATGTTCTCGGTAATTGCCAGCGCCAAGGTTGAGGAAAAAGAAAACCTGGAGAAATTCGGCAGCCAGTACGCCGACTACGTGAGGACAACCAAGAAGTTCATTCCCTTCATCTATTGAGGGAAGGCCGGGGACGGGTCAGGAACTGCCGCGAGGGGTCGACCAGAAATCCCTGGAGATCATCTTTGCCTATGAGCATCCTGGTGGACAGGCCCGCCCGGCTCTCGACAGTGGCGGTCGTGGTCAGGCGGCGGTCGTCGAGTATGTAGGTAACAGTTACTGTATCGCGGTCTTCCCATCCCTCGGCGGTGCGGATCCTCTTCTTGTTTCCGGTATCGATCTTGATTTTCAGGCGCTGGACAAGGTCCAGGTCGAGGCTTGAAAAATCAGCGCCGGTGTCTATCTTCGCCGTTATTTCCTCTTCGCGTTCCGGGGTCACCAGCAGGACCTTTTCCAGGGCGCCGACAACCGGCCTGTCGCCGCCGCCCACCGGCCTGGCAGGCTCTAACAATCTGAGCAGGTTGAGAAGCAGTAGCGTGATGGCCGCCAGGACCAGGGCAACCCAGATAGTTGATTTCTTCATGGCTTTTGGTCCGGCCCTTCAGTCAGGAATTCGACCGAGGGATCGACAATGAAGCCTTTCAGGTCCTCCTTGCCGATAATCATCAGATTGCTCATGCCTGAACGGGTTTCGACGGTGGCAATGGTTTCGATCCGGCGCCCGCTCAGTATATACGTCAGCTTCACCGTGTTCCGCAGCTTTTCCCCTTCAGAAGTCTTGATCTTCTTCGGCCCCAGGTCGGGCGTGAATCCAAGTCGCCGCGCCAGGTCGATATCGATGCTCGACAGATCGGCGCCGGTATCGATCTTGGCGGTTATCCTCTCTTCCTGCCCGCCGGGGGTGACCAGCCGGACGCTCTCCCTCAAGCCGAGCACGGTCTTATCATCCCGGGTTTGCTGCTGCATTCGTAACACATTCAGGAGCAGCAAAACGATGCCGGCCATGACCAGGGCCAACCGGATGGTGCGCCTCATACTACCAAGTATAAAGTTTCAAGTAACAAGTAACAAGGGACAAACAAAATCCGAAATACTCAGCGCCAGGCGCCAAACAAACTCAAAATCACGGTTTTCGAATCATTGCCATCCAGGCAAGTTCGAATTGTTCTGTTCCGATGCCCTGTTCATCGCCCAGTTCCTGGCGGGTCTGAGGGACACCAGCTACAACTAGCCAATATCCCCTCTCCCTTGACGGGAGAGGGTAAGGGTGAGGGTGGAATTGTAGGCCAGCCATGTGGCCGGGCGGAGGCGGCGTCGGGGCGGCTCGCCCGCCCGGTATCACAGGCGGCCCTGCCTGTGCGGACATGGTTTTTCATGCTTTGATGGCGCTCGCCGGCGAGCATGGCTGATCGTTACGAAAATACCGCCGTCTCCCCCTTTGAAAAAGGGGGACTAAGGGGGATTTAAGAAACAGGCAAAATCCCCCTGTATCCCCCTTTTGCGAAAGGGGGAGGTAAACTGGGTCTCCTCTCCCCCTGCGGGAGAGGATTAAGGTGAGGGGGGCACCCTCACCCCTTCGACTTCGCTCAGGGCAGGCTCTGACCCTCTCCCGTCGAGGGAGAGGGAAACCGCAATTTCGTGAAATGGCGATTTTCATACTTCTCATCTTCTTCCAAACTCCCGCTCCAATTTGCCCGAGCTCAGATGAAGCATGGTAGGACGGCCGTGGGGACAGGTTCGCGGCAGTTTCGATTTTTCCAGCCGCCGCACCAGTTCCCTGGATTCATCATTGCTCAGCGTCTGACCGGCCTTCACCGCGCCGTGGCAGGCCAGGGAAATGGAAATAATCTCGTCCCAGACCGCGCCCTGGCTCCCCTCGGCCAGGGCATCGATAAGACCCCTGACGGTTCCAGCGATATCGCCATCCTTAATCACCGCCGGAATGCCGCGGACCAGGTAGCCGCCTTCGCCAAAAGGTTCAAGATTGAAGCCAAATCCTGACAGGACATCGGATTTCTCTTTGAGCACCTGATCCTGCCGCGCCGTCACCTCCAGGGCCAGTGGCTCCAGCATTCCCTGTGTGGTCACCTGCCGGCATTCCTTCTGGGTCATGATCTCTTCATACAGAACGCGTTCGTGAGCGGCATGCTGGTCAATCAAATAGAGCCCTTCTGGCCCCTCGGCGATAATATAAGTGCTCGATAGCTGCCCCAGAACGCGCAAAATGGGAACCGCCGGCATGGGTATGCCTGCCCTGGTGTCCGGCGGTGGTGAGGGCGCCATGGGCAGGGGCGGCGCATCCGCGGAAAGGTCATCCCACGATACCTGCCTGGGCGGCTCTCCGGAATGAGGCGCCGCAGTCTCTATCTGCGGCACCGGCGATTGTCGCGCTATTGTCTGGCGGACTACTTTCTGGACGCTGGCAAACAGGGCATGTTCGTTGCGAAAACGCACCTCCATTTTCGTCGGATGCACGTTGACATCAACTTCAGAAAAAGGCAGTTCCACGTAAAGGACGGCTATCGGGTGCTTTCCGGTCATCAACAGGCCCTTGTAAGCCTCTTCTACGGCAAAGGCCAGGGAGCGGCTCTTGACCCAGCGGTGATTGACAAAAAGACTGATATAGCTGGAATTGCCCCGCGTCACCGCCAGCGGGCTGACCAGTCCCGTGATCTTTGTTTCCCGCGCCTCCGGGCTTGCTGCCCCCTCTCCCGGCGCGGAAACCGCGCCGCTACGGTCGGGGGCGATCTGCACGGAAACCGCGCTACCACGGTTAAGGCCGTCCGGTGCGACCTCCAGCATCTCACCTGCCAGTTCGGCCCCGTAGACCGAGGCTACGGCATCCCGCGCGCTGCCGCTGCCCGGGGACTTCAAGCACAGCCGGCCGTCCAGGAACAGGTTGAACTTGACCCGGGGATAGCCCAGGGCATACTGGTTTACCACGTTGGCAATGTGGCTGTTTTCGGTGGCCGCGGACTTGAGGAACTTGAGCCGGGCGGGAACAGTGGAAAACAGATTACGCACGGTGACGGTGGTGCCCACAGCCCGCGCCCGGGACCCCCGTTCGACGATGTTGCCTTCCTTCATCGCTACAAAGATACCGGCATCCTGACCGGAGGTCTGGGTGAGCATATCCACCTCGGCCACCGCGGCGATACTGGCCAGGCCTTCTCCCCGGAAGCCGAGGCTCCTGATGTTATCCAGGTCCCGTAGACCCGATATCTTGTTGGTAGCATGCCGGCGGAAGGCAAGGGTGGCCTCGGCAGCGGGAACCCCGCAGCCATTGTCGGTTACCCGGACCATGGCCACGCCGCCCCCCCTGGCTTCAATGGCAATTTCGGCGGCGCCGGCATCGAGGGAGTTCTCCACCAGTTCCTTGACCACGGACGCCGGCCTCTCTACGACCTCTCCGGCCGCGATCTTGGCCACAACCTCTGGAGGCAGGACTTTAATCATGGACCAAAACCTCCCCCTTTCGCAAAAGAGGGACAAAAGGGGGATTTCCTAGCGCTGTATCTCCAACCGGTAAAAGGCTTCAGCCAGCTTGATTCCCCGCTCCTTGCCGAAGGACTCGGCCCGTTCCCGCAGGCGATTTTCCAGGGCCGGCATATCCTTGAACTGGCTCTGATGGCACCGTACCGCCTGCACCTTGAGGTCAAAGCTGTCGGTAATGTCGATAAGGTAATTATGCTTGGAGGCCGTCCAGAAAAGAACCTCCTTCACCTTATGCGGCGCCAGTCCCATTTTTTCGTGCTCGGGGTAGGAAAGGCGGTCCCGGGCATAGGGGAAGACCGCATCCATGACCACCCGTCCGGTGATGCGGTGGTCGCGGTGGTACATATACTCCCGGTGGGGGTCCGAAGTAAGCACGATATTCGGCTTGAATTGACGGATGACGCGCACGATGTCGCCCCGGAACCGGGATGTGTCTTCCAATCCGCCATCGGGATAGTCCAGGAAGATGACTTCTCTTACCCCCAGCACCCTGGCGGCCGCCAGTTGCTCTTCATGTCTGATGAGGGCCAGCCTTTCCGAGGTCATATCAGGGTCAGTGCTGCCCTTGTCTCCATTAGTGCATATTACATAACACACGTCTTTCCCGCCGGCTACGAACCGCGCCACGGTGCCCCCGGCCCCCATTTCCGGGTCGTCAGGGTGCGGCGCCACCACCAGAACTGTTTCTTTTGAGACCTCAGCCAATCTTCCTGGCCACCTCGGTCAGCACTTCTTTGAGTTCACCTGCCGTGTCCTTGAGCCATTGTGCGGCATAAGGCTCACGCCGTTTCTTCACTTCGGCGCGGATCTCCAGTTGACCGAGGCCACTGGCCGCCAGTTCTTCCCTCCAGCCATCGATCAACTTGGTGGCCCCGGCGGGACGCTCGATCCAGATGCCCACCTGCCGCAGGTTATTGTCGAAGAATACCACCGTCGGCACGGTACGGAACTGCCCCCGGTTCAGGAAAAGGTCCATGATATCCGGGTTCTCGTCGCGGCGGAAGATGCGCACTTCCATTCCAACGATTACCGCGATCTGGTTCAGTATGGGAAGGGCGCGGTAAACATCGGGGCTGTGGTCTTCTACCAGGACCAGGGACTTAACCGTCTTCAGTTTGCCTGCCAGTTTGCGGTAGTGCTCGGCATCCTCAGGCGGCAGGCGAAAGGCCCTCTCCACGTTCTCGAACTCTTGCTGCCACTGGCCGGTCTGCGGCAAGTACTGGGCATAGCTAAGGCCCTTTTGGTACCGCTCCGGGGTGATCACTTCAGCCACTGTGCTCATAGTACCTCCCTGTTAAAAAGATTCAAAACTAAAGATTTAAGATTCAAGAATCACGCTTCCATTTTTAGATTTTGAATGTTAGATCTTAGTTCCACCCTGGTTTATGCTGGTTGCTTTTTGACACCCTTCGGTATGCCGCCATCACCTCCCTGGTTACCCGCTGCCAGGTATAGTCCTGGACCGATTCCCGGGCCGCCCGGGACATTTTTTGCCGCAGATTCTCATCCTGCAGGAGCATCTGCTGCGCCCGGGCCAGCGTCGTCGAAGAAAGTTCATCCAGGAGTAAACCGTTGCGCCCGTGCTCGATAATCCTTTGCATCACCCCAACCCGGGAGCCGATGACCGGTGTGCCGCAGGCCATGGCTTCGATGGCTACCATGCCAAAGGTCTCATAACGAGACGGCAACACGCAGATATCGGCGGCGCTGTAGCACAGCGGCAGCCGTTCATGGGCCATGGCCCCGCAAAAGCTTACCCGGTCCTTCAGGCCGAAACGGTTGACCATGGATTGAAGCCTGGCCATTTCTTTTTGTTCGGACTCGTCCCCGCCGATAATGATCAGCCGCGAGTCCTTTTCCCTGGAAATGGCCATCCCTCTCACCAGCAGATCGATCCCCTTGCCACGTTCGATTCTTCCCACGTAAAGAACAACCGGCCCACCGTTCAGGCCCAGGGCCCCCCGGGCTTCCGCTTTCGGATGGGGGCGAAAGGTCTCCAGGTCCACGCCGCAAGGAATAATGGTAATCCTGGACGGGTCAACCGGATACAGCCAGGCCAGGTCGAAGCTTTCGGACATGGTCGAGGCCACGATAAGGTCGGCCGACCTGAGCACGTTTTCCTCGGCCCTATCGCGCAATTCGGATTCGGTGTTATCCCTGAGGTGGAAGTTCTTAGCCCGGGCCGAGGTATGAAGCATTACCACGTGAGGCGCCTTCCACCGGCTCGCCAGTTGCGCTCCTACCAGGCCTGACATCCAGTAGTGACTGTGGACCACGTTATAGCTGATAGCCTGCTCGGAGGCAAAACGGTCGATGGCCACCGCCACATCCGGCAGATACGGCGGTAATTCAAGCCGGTCTTCATGGCAGTTTACCGGCAGATGAATCAGGCGCACGTTCGAACCCCGCCAGCGGCTCTCCTCGGCCGCTGAGCGGTGGCCGGCAGTGAAGATGTCGACTTTGATGCCTTTTCGGCCAAGCCCCCGGGCCAGTTGCCGTACGTAGACATTCATCCCCCCGGTATAGCGTTTGCCGGGTATGTCCAGAGGGCAACTATGCAGACTGAGCATGGCTACCCTGAATCTTGAGTGCGCCCTTACGAGATTGCTTCGTCCCGACACGTCGGGGCTCGCAATGACATCCGGTGAATTGGGAATGGCTTGCCTCCGAGGTGAAATTTATAGTCCTCGCCGCCCCTCAGGAAATCGTACCGGCCCCGGCCCCTGTCAATGGCTTCCTTTATGGTCATGGCCTTGCAAAGCAGCCCGGCGCTGAGAGGCGCGTAGTCAGGATCATAGCCGCTATTATACAAATTTATCGTGCTATTGTAATCGAAACACAGAGCGGTTGCCACTCTCACACCATCCAGTTCAAGGAAACCGAGCTGCAGCCAGCCCCTGGCGCCCAGGTCCCGGGCCAGCCTGCGAAAGAAGGCCTCCCGGGCCGGGGTCATGAATGCCATCTTGTCTTCGCGGCTGTCCCGAAACAGGCGCAGGAAATCGTCCACGTCCCCGTGTTCCGGAGGGCGAGAGTGGAATTCGATCTTGCCGGAAGCGTAAAGGTTGCGGAGTTTCCGGCGCAATTCGTGACGGTCCTCACGTTTCAGGATTTTCAGATATCCTTCCCAGGAACGCGGCAGCGAAAGATCGAAGGAGACGTCAATGGTCTCGTTCTGCAAACTGTAGCCCCGGCTGGACGCCTGGGGAATGAAATGCTGCTGGAGAACGCTGTCCGGCCGCAGCGGCTGCAATTCGAGGGAGCGTTGCCCGGTGCCGAAGTAGTCCAGCAGGGCTCCGGCAACCCCGGCCTCGCATCCGGGCAAAGCCAGGGCATCAAGATAGTCGCAAACATCCCTGTCTCCGAGCAAGGTCGTTATACTGCCTGTTTCGACCATCGGGACCAGGCCGACGACCCTGCCGCCATCCTCGACTTTGAGGATCACCGGCCTCTCACCGCCTCTCCTCTCCGCCTCGACCCCTACCCGGGGTCGTCCCTGACCCGGTCCGCCTGTTATACCGCTCTCAGCCTCGGTCGGTACTCGGGGTCCTCCCTGACCCCGAGCACCCAGCGTCTCCCACCAGGCGCGGGCCCATTCTATCGTCTGGAAAACGTGGCGGGCGGCGCCGTGCGCCTGGAGCTCCAGCCAGTCGGTTTGTACTGAATCCAGGTCGCGGTAGCTGGCGACCGATATCGTTGTGGTCTGTGGTCTGCCCATCGATTCTGATTTGAGGTGCTGTTCCCGGTACCACAGGCCGCCGTGCCTGTGGGCCAGCGGGTGGCACAGGCCTCCGGGCCCTACGGCACAAGTCTTTAGCCGGGTGCCGCGAGCATAGCTCAAAGGGGTTTATTACGCTTGCATATCATACCGCCCTTGGAGTCGGGGTGCAAACATTAATCACCGGACTGTGAACTGGCCCATTACCGGTAGAGCGGCGTTGCCGACATGGTCGAGCGCTGAAATGGTGTAGCTATATGTTCCGGAAGCCAGACCGGCGGTATCCAATGAATAGATCCATTCGACTGACTTGCCGCTGATCCGGACGAAGCCCGGCGCCGCCGTTCGCAGCGCTTCCGTTTCGCCGACGGTTAACCGGACTCTGAAGGCCGGATTGTTACTGGTCACGTTGGGCAACGGTAGCTGCCGGGAACGGTAGTCCAGGCCAACATCAGTATCCCAGGCCCCGGGCCGCTCCAGGTAGTTCCACGCCACGCCATCGTACCATTCAAGCTGAAAACCGCCGAGACCCTTCACCGGACGCGAGTAGCTTATCTCGATGTCGCCGAATCCGGTGGTGTCCAGGCTTCTTTCAATATAGGGAGCATTGGCCCTGCCCCTCCCCGGTCCTCGCCTGGGAACAAAACTTTCCGCGGTCAACGCCTGTTCCCAAAGGACGGAAACGGCGCTGCCGGGCGCCATTTCATAGTCCCTTCCCTGGACCGAAAAGACGACAGTTTTCACCGCGTCATTGTCGCCCACCCCGGCCCTTATGTTGAGGGCCGTTCCATTGTCGGAAAGGCCGGGACTCGCCGTTACCGAGAATACGACCGGCGGGATAGTATCGCCTGATTCAGGAGGGCGGGAGACAGGCTGCCCCAGCAACCAGTCCATTACAGTCCATAGAAAGGGCCAGTCCGAGCCATAGTCGTTAAGCTCATGTCGGAAAGTGCTTCCGTCCCGGTCGCTGTCTTCTTCAATTTCCGGATGCGTTCCGATCAGGACGACCCGCCCGGCACCGTAGCGGAAATTAATTGCCGCAGCGGCTCCGTTTGAGGCATAGGTAGTCAGCGTACGGACCCGTTGCCCCGGATGAGGATGGAAGGTCGGGCCGCCATAATAGAGCTGGTAGCCGGTGGCGGGTTCGTAGGCGTTGATCCTGTTGCTCTTGTTTATCCGCAAGAAAGCCATCGTGTAAACGTCGATCGGCGCTATTTCACCGGACACTTCGACGTGGCCTTCAAAAAGGCCCAGCACCCCCTCGAACACTTCTTCCCCGGCAACGGTATGGTCAGCGGCAAAAAAGGCGCCGGCACATGTGCCGATGTAGCCGCCTCCGGCGGCGACGAAATCCCTGATGTTCTGCAGACCCTTGCTTTTTATTGCCTTCTCAAACCGGTCGGCGAAGCCGCCGGGCATGAATAACACCTTATACCGGGTTCGCAGGTCGATGCTATTAAGGTCCCTGGCCGTCACCTCTTCCCAGCTAATACCTTTCCAGTCCAGAAACCGTTCAAAAGCGACCACCGATTCTGCCCAGGCGCCGCGGCCATTGTATACGGCTACGGTAGCGCCCTCCAGGGCCAGAGCGGTATTCCCGGCTGATACCAGCCCTGGCGTCAAAAGGAGTGAAATGGCAAGGCAACCGGAGACTACTGCTTTCAATCGCTTCAATAGCGGCCTCCTGCAAGTTTCGCCCTTGGCGGTTATCCAGGCCGTCTGGCGCCACGGTGGCGAGCCTGGCTGGCACAATTATACCGCATCCCCTTGTCAGGCTGCTGAAGTTTCACCATACCCAACATTTGAAAACATTGCGCTTGCGCCATTGCGAATTCAGGGTTACAATTGTAACCATAGTGAGTACGATAGTCAACAATGGAATCGCAGCGAAGCTGTTTGGAAAGACACGGCTGGCGGTGCTTGCATTGCTTTACGGCAATCCCGATAAGACCTATTACACCCGTCAGATTGCGCGGGAAGCCGGCATCGCCCTCGGCGCCTTGCAGCGAGAGCTGAGGCGGCTGTCCGGAGCCGGCATAGCCCGGCGGACTGCCCGGGGACGCAACGTATACTACCAGGCTAACCGGGAAATTCCCGAGTTCAACGAGCTGAGGGCTTTGTTAACCGCCAGCCGCGCGGCGAGCGGCGTGGCGGAGCGGGTCGCAAGCTACTATGCCGGTCTGCCGCCGGAAAAACGGGTCAGGGTCCCGAAACGCAAACTGGCGGAATTCTGCCGCCGCAATCACATACGTAAGCTGGCCCTTTTCGGCTCGGTGCTGAGGGACGATTTCGGCCCTGACAGCGATGTCGATGTGCTGGTGGAGTTCGAGCCGGGGCGGACGCCGGGTCTGGCATTCTTCGGTCTGGCGGACGAACTTTCCGAGATGTTTGGCAGGAAAGTAGACCTGAATACGCCAGCCTCCCTGAGCCGGTACTTCAGGGAACAGGTAGTTAGCGAAGCACGCAGTTTGTATGAAGAAGCCGACCCGTACCCGCGGGCCGACGGCCCGCCCTCAAAT
>CAZFEA010000029.1:0-14855 GCA_964518085.1 uncultured Dehalococcoidia bacterium | reverse complement strand
CGCAAAATGGAAAAAGAATCGGAATTACGATTACGGAGATTAACAAAAGATTACAGAGATTATTATTGAATCTCTCCGTTGTCCCCATTCATAATCTCTGTAATCTGTCTCTAATCTCAGTAATCTACTAACCAATTCCGATCTATCGATGGAGTTCTGCCATACAATATTTCTTGGCTCCGGCTTGTCCGGGTTAGGAGATAGGAGATAGGAGATAGGAGTTAGCGGTTCGTGGTTAGTTGTTAGCGGTTGGGGAGCAATCACCAATCGCCAATGGCTAATGGCTAATCGCTAATCGCTAATTGCAAATCTCCTATCTCTTATCTCTATCTCTTTCCCCGGATGGACCGCTATTGCCCCTATCACTTTCCCTTTTTCCGTCTTTGTCGTCATCTCGTTCGGCCCGTTTGGTGGGCTCCCTGGTTTGTCCCGGGGTCGGAACCGGCGAGGGCGCAACTCTTGTTGGGCCGCCGCTTCCGCGGTTCTGACCCTGATTGCCATCTTTCTTACCCTCGTCCTTTTTTCCGTCTTTCCCGGACTCCGGGCGGCCGGTGCCCCCCGGGGCCGGGGGTTTCGGCGCCGGTGAGGGGGTGATGGTGCGAATGGTGGGCGCCGGCGTGGGACTCGGTACCGGTACCGGGGCCGGTTCAGGCGATGGAGTTGCCGCTGGCGGCGCCGGCGCCGGCGACGAAGTCGGAACGGGCGTCCGGCCCGACCGGTCTTCACGTTGTCGTTGTTCGGCCCGGCCGGCGTCGGCCGGTCTGGCCCTGGCGGTCCGCTCGATGGTCACCTGTTTTCCTGGAGTGGGCGCAGGCATATTGTCGGGCCTGGGAACTCCAATACCGCCAACGTACCAGGTGGTCCCGTCGGGGCTGGCGCCGGTGAATACGCCTCTGAGTTTGAATTCGGCGCCTTTCTTGTCCTTAACTTCTATCTTGCTGATAAAGACCCGGCCGTTGCGCAGGACGCCTTCGATTTTTACGTCCCGATCGACTGCGACAGCGGCGCCTGGGGGCAGGCTAACGTTTGGGAGGGTAACCCCGTCAATAGTCCAGCTTGAAGCGGTGGCGCTGACCAGGGTGCCTTCGATCTTGAAATGGCTTTCCTCGAGTCTGGCATCCAGCACCGAGGGCGGCGCTTTGGCAAGGAGCGATGTATTACCGGAAGTCATTTCTGCGATAAGGTTGCCCCTCTTTGTCGTGGTAATAGCCTTTTCGACGGCAGGCTTTGCCGACGGGGGTGCCTTTGCCAGCGCCTCACTTAGCCTCGTTTCCTGCTTCACGGTTGATTTCGATAATCTTTCGAGGAAAGGCCTGGCCTGTGCTTCAGGTATGGCGCTAATTTCCCTTATGGCTTTATCAAGCTGTCCGGCGGCGCTGTCCACCGTGGCTGCGGCGATGGTGCGGCCGCGGCTGGCCTGATCCGCGATTTCGTCGGTGCGCCGTTCGGCCAGCTTCAGATGAACATCAGCCTTGCTTTCGGGGTCGGTGGCCAGCGTGAGCTGGACATTTTCCACGGCCATTTTCAAGGGATATAATGCCTCATCGGGCAGGCTTCTTTCGTAGGCGTAGACCGTCGTTCCGCCGATGGCGAACACCGGCACCAGCCCCATGGCGATGAGGGAAAATCTGGCCCTTCTGAGGATGGCTGCGGGCCGGAAGAAGTCAAGGATGCTCTTTTTCGGGGGTGCTGGCGACAGCAGCCGGTTGCGCAGCCTTTGCTTAAACTCCGGAGAGGGCGTTGCTGCCGGCTCCTCGATCTGTAAGGCTATTTCGATAAGTGGAAGAAGTTCATCTTTGAGATAGGGGTATTTTTGGATGCAGTCGTTGACGGTCGATCTGCCCGCCATGATGTCATCCAGGCAATAGGATAGTATTTCGTCTCGGTTCATGTTCGGTCCGGCCCGGAGACCTGGAGCAGTTGCTTCAAGTCACCCAGGGCCCTGAATAGAATTACCCTGACCGCCCCTTCGCTCTTCTTCATGGTCTGCGCGATCTCGGTATAGCTGAAGCCATCGATAAAGCGCATCATCACTACTTTCTGCTTGTCTTCCTTGAGCTTCAAGATGGCGCTTCTAATATCTGCCCTGTCAAAGCTCGCCTCGGCAAGCAATTCGGGGTTCTTGTCCGGATCGATCTTTACTTCAATGCCGTCTTCCAAGGGAACAATCTTCTTCCTGGCGCGGTAATGATCGATAACCAGGTTGCGTGCTATGGCGATCAGCCAAGCGGCGAAAGGCGCCCCGGTCCTCCGGTAACCGCCGATAGCTTCCCAGGCTTTGATAAAGGTCTCCTGGGTGATGTCTTCCGCTTCATGCTGGTTGGACACCTTATAGTAGACGTGTTTGAAGACCCGGTCAACATATTTATCGTAGAGCCTGGCGAATGCCGCTCTATCATGCTCGACCGCTTGCTGGACCAGTTCTTCGTCATAATCTCGGGGCTGTACCGGCAAGGAAAGTTCCAGTGATAAATTGAGAGCGATTTCCATTTTGCCGTACATTCAGGGTGTTGTCAAACTGCCGGGGGTACCGGCGACCATCGCCGCACCGCGGCGGCGATGGTCGAAATGCCGGGTACGCCGTTTCACTCCGGTGGGGCTAGCCTCGCCTGGTTGCCTTCCGGCGGGCCCTGACGATGGCAACGCCGGCAACGGTAGCAGCGATCGCGGCAGCAGCGGTAACGGCGCCTACGACTTTGGGTTTCATGGCTGAAACCTCCTTCTATATGATTGCAGTCCGTGGGTGAGTTTTGACTCATGGGACCGCTTTTGACTATTACAACGCAGAGGTTGGCGCTTTGTTACATTGATTTTCGATTTTTGCCCCAGCAGCGCCCTGAGATCCCGTTTGGCATCCAGGATAGTCGCCCACAGGTCGCCGGTGCGGCTGAGGCGGTCCGGAACAGTAAGGATGGTAAAATCCGTGGGAAAAGCCCCGGCCAGTTCCTCCCAGGGGAGGGGCATGGCCACGGTGGCTTCAGGGCTGGCCCGGGGGGAATAAATCGAGGCCAGGGTCTTGCCATATACATTTTGATTATAGTCAAAAAACACCAGTCCGGTGCGCCTCTTAACGGTCCAATCAAGGGTAATGTCCCGGGGATGCTTTTGCCAGAGAAACTTGCCTATGGTCCCGGCGGCGGCCTGGACCTGGTGATAACTTAAATTGCGGATTATGGGCAGATAAATATGAAGTCCGGTGCGGCCGGATGTCCTCACAAAAGAAGAAATTGAAAGTGAGTCCAGGACCTCCTTGAGCCACAACGCTACTTCACATGTCCGGCCAAAGGCAGCCCGGCTCAGTTGAGGCTCGGCCCCTTCAGCCTCGGCGCCGGAATACATATAGGGGTCCAGGTCAAAGATGATGAAATCGGGGTAGTCAAGCAACTCCGGAGAGGCTTTCTTACCTGGAAGGTCAGGCAAAGGGCTTATCCGCGAGAACCAGGTGTGCAGTTCGATGTCTGCCAGTTGACCCAGCCACATCAGCGTGGGCAGGTTGTTACACATGATGTATGGCTTTGTCTCTTCGCCTTTTCTTTCATGCGCAAAGGTCGTCTCGACGAATTCGGGCAGCGGAAATGGCCAGTGCTTCTGGTAGAAATATTCTCCGTGGATGCCGTCGGGATATCGTTTAAGGGTTAACGGCCTGTCTTTCAAATGTGGCAACAAATAGGGGGCCACCCCCGCCAGGTAGACGAGCAGGTTGCGCTTGGTAAGACCACGCCGGCCCTCGAACGCCGGCCACAGTTCCTTGTCCAGGTTATTCAAGGCGATTTCGTGGCCATCCACGCAGACGGTGAATGCCTCGCCTTTCCTTTGAAGCTCCCGGAGCAGGGATTCCACCGGCGGAACTCTTGTGGAAACCGCGGCTTGGCGGGCGGTCACGGGCGGGATGGTTATCTGTGCCGCGGCTGGGGGGCCGACTGGCCCGCCGGCGGCTTCTTCCGGCGTGGGGGCAGCGCCTGGCGGCGCCACAACCCTGGCGCGCCGGATTTCGCTGGCTACCTTGTCCTGGCGCAGTCCAATATAGACTGGTGTCCGCAGCCTGCCATCGCGAGTCCATTCGGAAAACTTGATCTCGGCAACCAGCTCAGGCCGGACCCAGGTGGCCGGGGTGGTGAGCGGTGGTGTTCCGGCGAAGGGGCATTCTTCTGTACGGATGTTGTCCAGAGTTTGTTTCAAGCGGACGAGCGAATTTTCGTCAAAGCCGGTGCCCACATGCCCGGAGTAAATGAGCCGGGCACTTTCGTCGTACTGGCCCACCAGCAAAGCGCCAAAGGCCTGAGCGCGGCTTCCCAGGCCCTGGCTATATCCGCCGATCACAAATTCATCGGTCAGTACGGCTTTGATCTTGAGCCAGTCCCGGGACCGCCGGCCCGGCTGGTAAACGCTGTCGAACCGCTTGGCGATGACGCCTTCAAAACCTTGACCGAGTGCCGCTTGGTAGACGGCTTCGCCCTGATCCGGGAAATACTCGATCAGGCGGACCCCGGTCGATGGAGTGAGGCTTGAGGCGAGGACTTGCTTGCGGTCTCGCAATGTTGCCTTTGTCAGGTCGTATCCGTCCAGATAGAGAATGTCGAAAACAAAATAGATTATTGCCGCCGGCTGTTCTGCACCTCGGGCACGGGCTTTCAGCCAGGGCATCATGTGGCCCTGCAAGAGTTGAAAAGAGGGGCGGCCCTGTTCATCCAGCGCCACCACTTCGCCATCGTAGACTGTCTCGTGCTGTGCCATTTCCCGCAACTCCGAGGCAATGCGGGGGAATTCCCGGGTATTATCGTTCCCGCGACGGGAAAGAAGCCGTACCGCGTCGCGGCGGATCAAGGCCATCGTACGGTAGCCGTCGAGCTTGGGCTCAAAAATCCAACCCTCGCGGGAAAACGGTTTTTCGGTAAGTGTCGCCAGCATGGGCGGTATGAACTCGGGTAAAGTTGCCGGACGGGCGCCGGGCACCTTCGATGGGCCGCCAGGCGCCGGTTCCGGCGTGGGTTCAAAACGGCGTTTCTTCATGTCCTCAAAGGCGGGGCTCCGCCTGAGGTACCGGTATTTTCAGAGCAAACACCCATGCTCGCGTGCAGCGGCACCCTGAAGTACGAAAATGGCCTATTATCGCGAGAGACCCAGTTTACCTCCCCCTTTCGCAAAAGGGGGATACAGGGGGATTTGCCTGTTTCTTAAATCCCCTTAGATTGTTGTAACTTGTTACTTGATACTTGATACTTTACCTGTCACCTTCTCGCCCCCACCGGCGCCCGCTCCCGGGCGGTGGCCTCGATACTGGACCTGAGGGCCGCCATCAGGTCCGGAACCTCGATTTCCGGCTCTTTGAGCGGCTTGATTTCCTTTCCTTCGACCCTGGCCCTGACCAGCTCGCGCAGCGCCATGCCATAATTATCCTTGTAGTCCTTCGGGTTGAAAGGCCGCGTCATGGCATTTACCAGGGTGACGGCCATTTCCAGTTCCTCTGTTTTGACCTCCTGCGCCGGCGGGGCGATTTCGGCTGCGGGCATGACCTCATCGGCATAATGCAGCGTGTGCAGGACCAGCGTGTCCTTCATCGGTCTGAGCGCACACAGATGCTCTTTCCTCTGGAAAGTCACCTTGGCGATGCCGGCGCGTCTGGTTTCTAGCAGGGCTTCGCGGAGAAGTATGAAGGGTTTGACCCCCAGTTGCTCCGGTTCCAGGTAGTGGCTCCCCCGGTAAAAAATGTGGTCTATCTCTTCGGCGTCAACAAAGTTGAGGATCTGGATGGCCCGCAGGCTCTTGAGCCTCAGTTTGTTCAGGTCGCTATCTTCCATCACAATGTATTGTCCCCTGGTGAACTCAAAACCCCTCACCGCGTCGCGGGACTTGAAGTACTCCTGGTCCACCGGACAGTGAAGAAGCTGTTCAGGAGGGGTCAGGCATTTCTTGTGAAGGAAATGGAATGCCGGTGTCCTGGACCTGGTGGCAACA
Organism: uncultured Dehalococcoidia bacterium; assembly: GCA_964518085.1. Taxonomy (GTDB): domain Bacteria; phylum Chloroflexota; class Dehalococcoidia; order JACQUA01; family JACQUA01; genus JACQUA01. The sequence continues at coordinate 8,900 of CAZFEA010000029.1, read as the reverse complement.
TACATTTTGACCGGTATAGCCACCATCCCGAAGCTTATTGCGCCCTTCCAGAATGCTCGTGCCATTGGTCAAACCTCCTTCTCACCTCCGAAACGGGTGTCCCTGCCGCTCGAAGTCCGGTAAATAGTTATCCGCCGAAGTAAGTTCCTGGACCCATCCATTCTCGAAGCCCAGTTCTTCAACCAGTTCAACTACCTCGCGGTATTCTTTTTCGGTAATGGGGCGCGACAGCCTGGGTACCCTCATAGCCCGGTGGCGGGGAAGGTACTGGGCCATGATACTTACCGCGATCCCGGGGGAAAGCTCGCGCGCCAGCCACAGGAGGGAATCGGCGCTACCGGCAATGTTATTGGGCAGTATCAGGTGGCGCAGGACCATGCCGGTACGGGCCACGCCGTTCAGGTCGGTAAGCAGGTCGCCCACCTGCCGGTACATCTCGGCAACGGCCGCCCGGGCATGTTTGACGTATTCGTCGGCCTGGGAGAACTTCCTGGCTTCGATGTCGGAAGCATATTTCAGGTCAGGCAGGTATATGTCGATTACGCCATCGAGTTCCTTCAAAGTGGCCAGGGAATCGTAGGCGTTCGTATTGTATACCAGGGGTATTCTCAGTCCCATGGGTACCGCCTCTACCAGGGCCCGGACGAACTGGGGAACAAAGTGAGACGGTGAAACCAGATTAATATTATGGCATTCCAGTTCATCCTGGAGGAATAGCATGCGTTCCGCAAGCGTCCGGCAATCGGTTTCCTTGCCCCGGGTCCGGCCTGCCGCCTGGCTTATCTGGTGGTTCTGGCAGTACACGCATCTGAGGTTGCAGTTGCCGAAGAAAATGGCGCCCGAACCTTTGGTCCCGGAGAGGGCGGGTTCTTCGCCATGATGGTCGCAGAAAGAAGCCACGATCGGCAGACGCCCGGACCGGCAAAAATCCCGCTGGTCCTCCAGGCGGTTTACGCCGCAGCACCTGGGGCAAATGTCACAGGCTGCCAGCCGCGCTTCAAGTCTGCGGGCCCGCTGTTCAAGCTCACCGGTACGGTAGAGAGCGAGGTATTTGGGTTCTAGGATATCTGATATGACCATCTGTTGCCTGGGGGGCCTGTTACTATTATAGCAGACGCCTTCGCGCCACACCCGCGCGAGCACCGCTTAGCGCTGTCTCTTGTATCCAGTCTTCTGCTATAATTGATGCCGCAACGGAGGAGCATTTCACATGGTAAGGTCTGATATAAAATTTACCTACGAGGACCCGGGCGTGAAAAGCAGATTGGTCATGGCTGAGCCTCACACGCATGACGAATGAAAATGTCAGTGGCTCACGCTCACCTTTTCGGCTTCGCCGCAGGGCAGGCACTGACCCTCTCCCGTCAAGGGAGAGGGTAGTGGGGCGGCGCGGGATTTTCTATGGCTGGACCAATGTAGCCCTCTTCTTCTTTATCGCGGTGATGATGTGGGGGCCCCAGTACAGCTTCGGTGTCTTCTTCAAGTCGCTGGCGTCTGAATTTGACTGGAGCCGGGCCGAGACTTCGGTGGCGATGACCATGAACCTGGTGGTGGGAGGATCGCTGGGCTTCTTGTTCGGCGGTCTTAGCGACCGCTACGGGCCGCAGAAGGTAATGTCGCTGTCGGCCATTTTCATCGGCACAGGCTACCTGTTCCTGTCGCGCCTGAGCGCTAGCTGGCAGCTTTACCTGTGGTTCGGGCTGATCGTAGGAATAGGCATGTCCAGCGCCTATATCGTTCCGGCGGCCAGCATTTCCCGGTGGTTCATCCGCAAACGGGGCATCGCCCTGGGGATAACATTGATGGGGATGAGTTTCTCACAAATTTTCATACCGCCGCTGCTGGCCCTGATGATCGGCTGGACCGGATGGCGGAACTCCTATGCCTTTATCGGCGCCGCGACCCTGGCAGTCGTCCTGGCGCTGGCCGCTTTCTTGAAGAAGTCGCCTGAAGAAGCCGGACTGCTGCCTGACGGAGATAAAGAACCGCCGGTGACGAGCGGCTTCAGCGGCGTGGTGGATGGTTTCACGCTCAAGCAGTCGGCGAGATTCCCTGCTTTCTGGATGGTATTCGTGCTGTGGATCTGCCTTTCCATCCCGGTCTTTCTCGCCATAGTCCATGTTGTTCCTCTGGCCACCGACGTAGGCATCGGGCCCGTCGAGGCGGCTGTCATACTTAGCTTTATCGGCGCCTCTGGAATTGGAGGACGGATCGTCTTTGGCTCGATGTGCGACCGGTGGGGTTGCCGTCCCAGTGCGGCTATTGGCATGGCCCTGGTTGGCCTGTCGGCGCTGGGTCTGACAATGGTGCGGACGCCGCTGGGCTTCTACGTCGCCGGCACGGTTTTCGGCTTCGGCTATACGGGGGCTGACACGGCGCTGGTCAAATTAACCGGGGACTTTTTCGGCCGGCGGTTCATAGGCTCGGTCATGGGGGCGCTGGGGCTGGGCTGGCGCATCGGAGCCGGCGTGGGGGCGGTGATCGGCGGAATCATTTTCGACCTCACCCGGATTTATCAGGCGTCATTTGTCCTCGCTTCTCTTTGTGCGGCTGTGGGCACAATACTGGTTTTTGTCATTTTCCATTACAAGCCGGAAGCGAAGAGCGCCCCATCGGGCTAGGGCAGAGGCTTTTTTGTCATGGCCTGAAGCTGGTATAATAGCCAGAAGACAGAAGGCACGCGCAGCGTGCCGCTACTGACTATTGACTACTGGTTACTGTCAAGGCACGCGGCATCGTGCCGCTACTGACTACTAAGGATTGCTATGGTCCCAAAATACGAGCCGCAGGCGATCGAGGTCAAATGGCAGCAACGCTGGCAGGCGGACGGGCTTCATTCGGTGAAGGAAGACTCGGCCCGCCCCAAGTGGTATGCGCTGACCATGTTTCCTTACACCTCCGGGAATTTGCACATCGGCCACTGGTATGCCATGGCCCCTTCGGATGTCCATGCCCGGTTCAAGAGGATGCAGGGCTACAACGTGCTCCATCCCATCGGATTCGATGCCTTCGGTCTTCCCGCCGAGAATGCCGCTATCAAACACGGCATTCATCCACATAAGTGGACCATGGACAACATCGAGAACATGCGCTGCCAGCTCAAGAGCATCGGCGCGGTATACGATTGGGACCGCGAAGTCATTACCTGTCTTCCGGAATACTATAAGTGGACACAGTGGTTCTTTTTGAAACTTTACGAGGCCGGACTGGCGTATCGCAGGCGTGCGCCCGTCAACTGGTGTCCCAGGTGCATGACGGTGTTAGCCAATGAGCAGGTGGTGGAAGGAGGGGTGTGCGATAGATGCTCCGCACCGGTAGGTCGCCGCGAACTCGAACAGTGGTTCTTCCGGATAACCCAATATGCCGAGGAACTCCTGGACCATTCGAAAGTTGAATGGCCCGAACGCATCAAGACCATGCAGAAGAACTGGATCGGCCGGAGCACCGGCGTGGAGATCGCCTTCGGCCTGGACAAAGAAGGGCTGCCCGAAAACGAGTTCCGGGTCTTTACCACCCGGGCTGACACCATTTACGGGGTGACCTTCGTGGTCTTCGCCCCGGAGCATCCGCTGGTAGCCAAACTGACGACCGCTGACTGCAAAGGGGCGGTGGAGGAGTACGTTACCAGGACACGGCGGCAGACGGAGATCGAGAGACTATCCGAAGAACGGGAAAAAGACGGGGTGTTTACCGGGGCCTATGCCGTCAATAAGCTCAACGGCGAACGGGTGCCTATCTGGATCGCGGATTACGTTCTTCTTTCCTACGGCACCGGCGCGGTAATGGCAGTACCTGCCCATGACACCCGCGACTTCGCCTTCGCCAAAAAATTCAATTTGCCGGTAAAGGTAGTCATTGCCCCTCAGGGGTGGCAAGGCGAAGAACTGAAGGAAGCCTGGACCGGACCGGGGACCATGGTCAACTCGGCCGGATTCGACGGGCTGCCCAATGACCAGGGTCTTGAGGGAATTGCCGACCATATCGAGAAAATGAATTTCGGCCACCGTACCGTCAGTTATCGCCTGCGGGACTGGCTCATTTCCCGGCAAAGGTACTGGGGTGCGCCGATACCGATGGTCTACTGCAACCAGTGCGGCATAGTGCCTGTGCCGGAAAAAGACCTGCCGGTCGTGCTGCCTCCGGACGCCGAGTTCCGGCCTACCGGGGAGTCCCCGTTGAACTACGTTGAATCCTTTGTGAATACCAGTTGTCCGAAGTGCGGCGAGGCAGCCCGGCGCGAGACGGATACCATGGACACCTTTATGTGTTCCTCGTGGTACTTCCTCCGCTACGCTTCGCCCCGGGAACAAGAGGCGGCCTTCGATCCGCAAAAAGTGAAATACTGGCTGCCGGTGGACCAGTATACCGGCGGCGCCGAGCACGCGAACATGCACCTTTTCTACGCCCGGTTCTTCAACAGGGCCATACGCGACAGCGGCCTGGTTGATTTTGACGAGCCGTTTACCCGGCTTTTCAACCAGGGCACCATCGTTCTCGGCCATCACAAGATGAGCAAATCCAGGGGCAATGTGGTGACCCCCGATGCTTATGTGGCCGAAATGGGTGCGGACACGGTGCGGACTTATCTCATGTTCGTTGGACCGTGGGACCAGGGCGGCGAATGGAACGACGCCGGCATCGGCGGAATGTACCGCTGGATAAACCGCGTGTGGAACCTGGCGCAGGGCGGCTATCGAATAAAGGATGGGGTCAACGATGATTCGGTCGATGAGCTGAGACGCCAGACACACAAGACGATAAAGCGCGTCAGCGAGGATATTGAGAAATTCCGCTTCAACACCATGCTGGCGGCTTTGATGGAGTTTACCAACTACCTCGGCGACGCCAGGGATAAAGGCGATGTAGACCATGAATCGTGGAATGAGGCCATCAAGTCCCTGCTGCTTCTCCTGGCGCCTTCAGCGCCGCACGTGACCGAGGAAATCTGGTCCAACCTGGGTTATCCCTACAGCATTCATCAGCAGTCGTGGCCGGCCTGGGACAAGAACCTGGCGGCGGATGTCCAGGTGACCATGGTGGTCCAGGTGAACGGAAAACTGCGCGACCGGGTAGTGGTGGTTCCGGACATCGGCAATGAGGAAGCCAGGAAACTTGCCCTTGGCCGGGAAAGGATTAAAGCCCAACTCGCGGGCAAGAAGGTCGAAAAAGTGATCGTGGTGCCGGGGAAACTGGTCAATATCGTGGCCAGGTAAGAGGTATCGTTGGGCGTAGCTGAAAACTACGAAACTGTCCGCAAGAGAATAGCCACCGCTTGTTTGAGAGCCCGGAGAAATCCGGATGACATTACATTAGTGGCCGTCAGCAAAACAGCCGGGGTTCCGGCCATCAGAGAGGCCTTTCAGGCCGGGGCCCGGCATTTCGGAGAAAACCGGGTGCAGGACGCCGAAGAAAAGCTGGCCGGCTTGCTGGACATACGGCCGGCCTTCACCTTTCACATGATAGGTCACCTTCAGTCGAACAAGGCGCTGCTTGCCGCCAGGCTCTTTGACGTTATAGAGAGCATCGATTCGGTCAGGTTGGCCTGTATTCTGAATCAACGATCACGGCGAAGGCTACCCGTCTTGATCGAAGTCAATGTGGCCGGTGAGCGGGCCAAGAGCGGCATGAGTCCCGACCAGGTGACTTCAGCGGCCAGGGAAATCGCTTCCATGGAGAGGTTGACACTGGATGGCCTGATGACAGTGGCCCCGGAGGCCCGGGATCCTGAGACCGTCCGGCCCTTCTTCCGGGAGCTGCGGCGGCTCAGGGACGAACTTGGTTTGAAGCACCTTTCCATGGGCATGACCGGCGATTTTGAGGTGGCTGTCGAAGAGGGCGCCACCATCGTAAGGATCGGCCGGGCCATTTTCGGAGGAGAACAATGAGAATAGCGTTTATCGGCTCCGGGGTCATGGGTGAGGCCATAGTGAAGGGCCTGTTAACCAAGGGCCTGGCAAAACCGGGTGACATAATAGTGAGCGATGTCAGCCAGGAGCGCGTGGCGGCCCTGGAAACGACTTTTTCGGTGCGCGGCACAACCCAAAACACGGAGGCGGTGCGCGACGCCGAGGTTGTCATCCTGGCGGTAAAACCCCAGGTGCTGGGTGAGGTCATGAAAGGTCTCCAGGGGCAAATACCGGCCCGGGCGGTGGTGTTTTCCATTGTCGCCGGCGCCACCATCACCACCCTGCGCACCGGACTGGCTCATGGGCCCATCGTCCGGACCATGCCCAATACGCCCGCCCAAATAGGTGCTGGAATCACGGTATGGACGGTCACCCCGGAAGTGACCCCGGTACACAAGGAAAATGTCGGCAAGATCCTGGTCGCCCTCGGGAAAGATGTCTTTGTTCCGGACGAAAAATTCCTGGATATGGCCACGGCGGTTAACGGGAGCGGGCCAGCCTACTTCTTCCTTGTTTTCGAATCATTGATCGATGCCGCGGTACACATTGGTTTCTCCCGGGACGTCGGGACACAACTGGTCCTGCAGACCGCCCTGGGATCGGCCAGGTTTATGGAGGCCACCGGGAAACATCCCGCTGAACTACGAAACATGGTAACATCGCCCGGCGGCACCACTGCCGAGGCGCTGCTGAAGCTGGAGGAAGGCAGACTCCGCGCAGTGATGACTGAAGCGGTAATCGCCGCCTACGAAAAAGCCAGAAAACTTGGAGAACCCACGGTCAAATGACGATAACTTTATTGCTCGATACGCTCCGATTCATCCTGAGGGTAGTAGCCGATCTTCTAACATTTCTTGTAATCGCCAGGGCGCTCCTGACATGGTTTCCCGTCCGCCAGGACAATCCCATAGCATTATTCCTCTCTCGGGTTACCGAGCCGGTCCTGGGGCCGCTGCGCAGGGTGATCCCGCGAATCGGAATGGTTGATATAACCCCTATGGCGGCAGTGGTATTGCTTCAGTTAATTAGATTGGCTCTCTCGATCCAGGTATTGTAGTTGTCATTGCCGGCGCAGCGATGGTACTGCGGGCTTTCCAGCCAGCAGCGACAGGCTGGAAAGCCTGTCGTACCTGCCCAGCGAAGCAATCCCGTGATGGAGTAGTCTAGCCGTTGTTGGTCACTGTTCTAACCTGGTGGGCCTGGCTGCAGGTCCTGGCAATCATTGCCCTCCCCCTGGCATTCGTTCTGTTCAGAAACCTGCCCGACCGCGGTTACCCGCTGTCTAAAATCCTGGGCATACTCTTTCTATCCTATCTGCTATGGCTGGGGTCGTCGTTGCATGTGCTCGCCAACCGGCGGCTGTCCATTTTCCTGATACTGCTGGTACTGATGGTCCTGTCAGCCCTGGTGCTGCGCCAGCAGTGGCGCGGGATCAAGGCTTTCTTTTCGGCTAACCGCGGCTTGGTAGTAGCCACCGAAGTTATTTTTGCCGTGGGAATTTTGGCCTGGGCGATTGTCCGGGCGTACGATCCCTTCGCCCAGCTACCCGAACATGCCATGAACCTGGCCTTCATCAATACCATCCTCCGCAGCGACTATATGCCCCCGCAGGACCCCTGGCTGAGCGGTTATGCCCTCAATTACTACTACTTCGGGCAGTTTGTTCTGGCGACCCTGACCAGGCTAAGCGGAATTCCGGTTTATCTCAGTTACAACCTGGCCATCGGGCTCATTTTTTCCATGGCCGCGCTGGGGGTCTTCAGCCTCACGTTCAACCTGACCCGGGGTGACCGGGAGAACCCGGCAGCGGTGGGAAAAGCCATAATTGCCGGCTGCGCCGCCGTTGTCTTTCTACTTTTGCTCGGCAACCTTGAAGGCGTTCTGGAGTTCATGTATGCCCACAATGTCGGTTCAACCGAATTCTGGCAGTGGGTCGGGATCAAGGGAATGGCGTCTCCCTATTCCAGCGCCCAGTGGTATCCTACTGAGCCAAACTGGTGGGTGCGTTCCGCCCGGGTCCTGGATACGTTGACTCCTCAAGGCGGCAGCCTTGATCTTACCCTCAATGACAACGTTTTCCTGAATCTAATGGTCGGCTATCCTCATGCCCATTTGATGGCGGTGCCTCTGGCCCTGCTGGCAATTTCATTTTCCCTGGCCCTCTTCCGGGGTGAAAGGCCTTCGGGGTTGGCGTGGCTCAAGAGAAACTGGTTCTTCTTCACCGCGGCCCTGGTCAGCGTGGGAGCCCTGGGTCCGACCAACTCCTGGGACCTGGCAACTTATGGAATGTTTTTCATAGCAGGCGTAGCGTTCCTGGGATACATGGGCCGGCAGGGCGCAGGCCAGTGGTGGTTTGACGCGGTAATCGTGGCCGGGGTGGCAATCATTGGCGCACTGTTGCTTTACATACCTTACTATAATTCCTACCAGGCCTATGGCAGCATCCGTCCCTGGGCGGGTCCGTCTTCACGGATATTCCACCAATTCCTTCTACTGGGTTTTACAGCCTCGATATGCACCGCTTACCTGCTGGCAAGGGCGACCGGCAGCCTGAGAAGGGCTTCGTGGCGAAGCCTTGTGCTCGCTGTTTTACTCCTGGCGGCGCCGCTCTTACTGTGGATAGTCCTGGGCAAGAGAATTGAGGGTCCCTTCACGCCTTCAGTGGCCGCCAAACTGCTGAATCTCTTGCCGTTGCTAGTGATTTTGTTCGTCGCCGCACTCTTTTTGCTGATCAATCTCAACAAGATCAATCCCAACCCGAGCGCCGTCTTTCACGGATTATGCCTGTTTACGGCATTTTACATAGTATTCGGGGTCGAGTTGTTCTACTTCCAGGACGCGCTGCTTGCTGGCCGGGGGAATACTGTCTTCAAGTTCTACTACCACGCCTGGGTGCTGCTGGCGGTGGCGGCGGGTTATGCTTTTTACCATCTCCTTTATGTCTGCAAACCAGTCTCAGCCTGGCGCAGGACGGTGAGGGCTTCATGGTGGGTG
>CAZFEA010000028.1:0-14901 GCA_964518085.1 uncultured Dehalococcoidia bacterium | reverse complement strand
TGGCATTGGCTGTGGTACTGGCAACCGCTTTTGCGGTTTCTTGCGGGCCGGCCACGCAGACACCGGCTGCGCCGGCCCCGACGGCAGCGGCAACCTCATCTCCAGGTCAGGCGGACTCGTTGCAAATCAAATGGGATGGGCTGGTGGCGCAGGGCAAGAAAGAAGGGAAAGTGGTGGTCTACACTTCGGCCAATCCAAAGACGCGCGTTGCCATCAGCAACGGGTTCAAAGACAAGTACGGGATAAATCTCGAGTTCGTCACCGGCATCGGCGCTGAAATAGTAGCCAAGTTCCTGGCCGAGTGGCGGTCCGGCATTCGCCAGGCAGATGTCATAATCATAGGCGCGCCGGACCTGATCAGCCAGGTTAAGCCTGGCGGCTCGCTGGAAAAACTGGAACCCAACCTGTTGTTGCCCGAAATCCTGGACAACAAGGTGTGGTCGGGAGGAAAGTCGCCGGTAATAGAAAAAGACGGACGGGTGCTCGGCTTCTTGGCGGCATATAGCACTGCCCTGCTGGTAAATAGCGACCTGGTTAAAGCGGACCAGTTGAAGTCTTACTATGACCTTCTTAAGCCGGAATGGAAGGGAAAGATACTCATGGCCGACCCAACCGTTCCCGGGGGCGCCAACGAATGGATGTCGTTTCTGCTGATCCGCGGCCTTGGACGGGAGAAAGGAAGGGAATTCCTGGAAGGGCTGGCAAAACAGAATCCGGTGATAATAAGGGATACACGGCTGGTGGTAGACTGGGTGGCCCGGGCGAAGTATCCCCTGGTCCTGGGACCGCACCGCCAGGCAGTCACCGAATTACAAACGGCCGGAGCGCCTATCCAATGGCGTCGCACCATCGAAGGGGGCTTCATCCAGCCCTCTGGTGGAGCACTGGCCATGGTGACCGACCGGCCCGACCCCAAAGCCACGGTCGTGTTTGTCAACTGGTTGCTTAGCAGGGAGGGGCAGACCATATTCTCGAAGAACTACGGCGTTCCCAGCGCCCGGACGGATGTGCCTACCGAGGGACTGGACCCGGCATTGATTGCCAACCCGGGCGAGAAGATTTACGTTGTCGACGAGGAGTATTACCTGGAACGGGCCAAATTGACACCGACCATCAAGGAGATGTTTGACAAGCTGGTCCAGCAATGATGGATCGCTGGCCTGTAGGGGCGAGCCAAGGGGCGCCGGTGGCCGGGAGGTGGGGGCGGCTCGCCCGCCCGAACATCGTTTTTGGGGGAAAATCTCCTGGCGTAGCGGCGCGGTTTCCGCGCCGGGGGTGGTCGGTCGGAGTGCGGGTTGAGCGCTCCCTCACGAGATTGCTTCATCCGCTTCGGGCGGACTCGCAATGACAGACGATGGCAGACGACCTGAGACAATGGCTGAGTAAGGTAGAGGCGCTGGGTGAACTGCGGCGCCTGGATGGCGCCGATTGGGACCTGGAAATGGGGGCCATTACCGCCCTGAATGCGCGCCGGCGAAACTGCCCGGCTCTCCTCTTCGACAATATCAAGGGATATCCCCGCGGCCGCCGTGTGGTCACCGGCTCGACATCTTCGCCGAAGCTGGTCGGGCTCACTCTTGGCATAGGCACAGGCTACTCGGACCTGGAGCTTATCAGGGTTGTCCGGGAAAAGCTGCCCCTCTGGGACGCAAGGCTCCGGGATTATCCGCCGGTCGAGGTTTCCCGGGGTCCGGTGCTGGAGAAAATGATGCAGGGAAAGGACGTGGACCTGTTGTCTTTCCCCGTGCCGAAGTGGAACGAGCTTGATGGCGGGCGCTATATTGGCACCGCCGACGCGGTAATAACCAGGGACCCTGACCAGGGATGGGTGAATGTCGGCACCTACCGGATACAGGTACACGATGCGCGGACGGTGGGTATTCTCTCGGTCCCGGCCCAGCACGGACGGGTGCACATACAGAAACACCACGAGCAGGGGAAACCCTGTCCCGTTCTAATTTCTGCCGGGCATCACCCACTGGTGTTCCGGGTGGCCTCTCTCGAAGTACCGGTGGCGACGGAATATTCCTATATGGGCGCCATCCGGGAAGAGCCGGTCACGGTTATTAGAGAGGAAATTACCGGGCTGCCAGTCCCGGCGGACAGCGAGATCGTTCTTGCCGGGTGGTGTCCTCCAGGCAAGTTCCGTGACGAAGGACCATTCGGTGAATGGACTGGCTACTATGCCAGTGGCACCGAGCCGGCGCCGGTGATTGAAGTGGAACGGGTCTATTATCGCAACGATCCCATTATACTGGGATCGCCGCCCAACAAGGCCCCCTGCGATGCGAGCTATTTTGGTGTTCTGCTGAGAAGCGCGATGCTGCACAATGAGCTGGAGCGCATGGGCATTCCGGATGTGAAAGGGGTATGGATCAGCGAGATCGCGGGACGGCAATTCGTCACCGTCGCCATCAAGCAGCGCTATGCCGGCCAGGCCAGGCAGGCGGCGTTGCTGGCAACCCAGAGCCGCATCGGCTCGAACATGGGCCGGTACATAATCGTGGTGGACGAGGACATCGACCCGACAAATCTCCAGGAAGTCATCTGGGCGCTGTGCACGCGGTCGGACCCGGAAAAAGACATTGACATCCTTAGGAACTGCCGCAGCAACTCCCTCGATCCTACCATCCGCAAGCCGGCCCGGGTTTATGCAAATTCCCGGGCCATTATCGATGCCTGCAAACCCTTCGAATGGAAGGATGAATTCCCCCGGGAAATCGGGACGAGCCCGGAGCTGGTGCAGCAGGTCAAGGCAAAGTGGGGCATCGGCTAGTTTTTCTTTAACCACAGAGGGCGCAGAGCAAAGGATTCAGTGGTCAGCCGGCACCTTTCAGCCCAGCATCTGGGTGGCAGCGCTGATAGTTGACATCTCTCTCCGTGTCCTCTGCGCCCTCTGTGGTTAGCGTTCACCCTTACGGGAAAATCCCCCTGTATCCCCCTTACGCGAAAGGGGGAGAGTATCCGCGCGCCGCCCCCGGCGTGGCACGCGGCAGCGTGCCCCTACAGGGTTACGAAGCGGATTTGGCCGGCCTGGCTTCCTTAGGCTGGCGCCATGCCAGCCTGGCCAGCAGAATGCCAAACTCGTAGAGGATTATCAGAGGACCGGCTACCAGCGCCTGGTTCAAAGGGTCCGAAGTGGGGGTTACCGCGGCCCCGATAATAAAGGCAACAATGTAAGACACCGGCCGCGCCCTGGAAAACCGCCGCGCTCCTACTAAGTGTAGCTTCGCCAGGAAGAACATTATCACCGGGAGTTCGAAGCAAACCCCGATCCAGAAAAGAAGGGTGGTAACCACCGAAATGTAGTTGGAAATAGTGATCAGTGGACGGGCCATATTTCCACCAAAGTCGAGCAGGAAGCCGATGGCCGGCGGCAAAAGGACAAAGAACCCAAAGGCAACTCCGGAGGCAAAAGCGATCATTACCCCCGGCAGGATCGAAAAAACAAATCTCTTTTCCTTCCGTGTCAGCGCCGGTGCGATGAACAGGATGACCTGTAATACCAGGAATGGCATGGCCAGCACCACTCCGGCGACCAGCGCCACCTTGATGTAGGTGCTGAACATCTCCTGGAGCTGGGTGTACACCAGCTCCACGTTGCCGGCGGGGCGCTTCAGTTGCTCAACTATCCACTCTACCCTGAGGAATGCCAGAGCGGTAGTGATTACCACCGCTATCGCCGAGTACATCAACCTCCGCCTCAGTTCGAGGATGTGTCCGATCAGGGACAGTCTCTTATCTTCGATGGCAGACACGGTCATAGGCCACCGGTGGGTACGGAGATGGATGGTCCCCGTTTCTCAGCCTTGTCCTCCGTCAACGCTGCTGGCGGTTGCTGGGCGGCAAGAACGTCCGCCGGGGGCTGTGTTTCCTTCGTTGCCTCCTCTTCCTCCAATACCGGTAAAGCGGTCCGGGCGACGGCTTTCACTTCGCCGGCGACCGGAGCGACGCTTTTCTTCGTTTCTTCTATCTCTCTGTTCAGTTCCCTGGTTAGCTCAAACCCCGCCCGTTTCATATTGTTCATGAACCGTGCAATCTGGGCGGCTATTTCAGGCAAACGGTGCGGCCCGAACACGAGCAGGCCGATGACCATGATCACCAGCAGCTCCAGCGGGCCGATTCCCATGAATTCCATTGTTAACTCTTAGCGAGGGGCAGCCCCAAGACCGGTTAGGCTTTCTTTTCGGGTTCGGGCTGAGTGGTAGCTTTCGCCGGGGCCGTGTTGTCATCTTTCTTTGATTCGTGTTTGAATGACCGGATGGCTTTGCCCATGGCTCCGCCGATTTCGGGAAGCTTGCCGGCGCCAAAGATAATCATCACGATCACCAGGATGATAATTAACTCCGTCGGACCGATTTTAGGCATGTTGTTCCTCCTTATTTTGACCTTCCTCTGTAGAAGGGCAGTTTGTTATTCTTTCCGGGTGGCTATAGACTTCAAGGTGGTCTCCCCGGGCATAGCCGATGACGGTAATACCGAGTTTCTCCCCGAGGACGACCGACCGGGTCAGCGGCGCGCTGCGCGAGATCACCACCGGTACCCCCATCCTGACGGCCTTAAACAGCATTTCTGAGGATATTCGCCCGGTAGTCAGCAGCGCCCGGTCTTTAAAAGGTATGCCCATGAGCAGGCATTCCCCGGCTATTTTGTCGAGGGTATTGTGGCGGCCGATATCCTCAGCCATGACCAGGATATTGCTATTGTCGCACAGGGCCGAGGCATGCACCCCTCCGCCCCTCTGGTGGATTTCAGCATTCTGATAAAGCTGTTTCATCATGGGAAGAATATTGGCCGCATCCATTTGGACTTGAGCGCTCAAAGGCTGCAACTTCGCCTTCTCCTCGATGAAACTGGCGCCTCCCCCGCATCCGGAGGTCAACATCCGTCTCGTCGGAGGCACATAGTCATTCCGGGCCAGCCGGACATCGGCAACGAAGTCTTCCAGGCACACCCTCATTGAGGCGATATCTTTAAGGCTGGAGATAATCCCTTCGTTGTACAGGAACCCGGCCACCAGGCAGTTTGCTTTGACCGGGGTGCACAGTGTGGTCACCAGTTCGGCGCCGTTCACAAAGATCTGGAGGGGAAACTCCTCGGCGGCGAGTATTTCTGTTTTTGACCAGGCGCCTTCGGCATACCGCCACGCGCCAATTCTTAGCTGGCCGGGCGTTTCCGGTGCTTCAGCTTCCTGGACCATCCGGTCTGGCCCGCTCACTTTTTGTGTCATATCAACTCGAAAATACCAGTACCACAGGCGGCCCTGCCTGTGAGACATGGTTTTCATTCCTTGATTGTGCTCGCAGGCGAGCATGAACGATTCGTAACCTATCGTACATAATTATGATACAGACCCAATCAGCGTTTTTCAAATAGTCGCCATTCTTGAATGTGGAATGCCGGAGGCAACGCACTCATGGATACCACCACGTTTGTTTCAAGGCACGTCAGGCGCGGCGGGGCGACATAAAAGTTTTGTGTCATTTCGGCAGTTGCGGCGAAAACTCCACCATGCTATTATCCGGGTCGATGGGAGGGCTATCATGAAACTACTGAGGTTAGTGGCTTTCGTCACCGGGACATTGGTGATGGGTCTAGGTTGCACCGGGAGTACTGGCCTGCCGCCGTCAACCGGGACGCCGGCAGGGATGGGTCCTTTGAAACTCGAAGGCGGGGCCGCTCCGGCGTCCTGGGAAAAAAGATGGGAAGATGCGGTGTCGGTGGCAAAACGAGAGGGCGAGATTCTGATTTACTTGAATGCCCCCTCTGCAGCCAGGAGCGCCATATCAGGAGCGTTTTTCAAAAAGTTCGGCGTTAACGTTGCTATTGTGGTCGGTTTCGGTGGGGCTATCGAGGCGAGGCTGATTTCCGAGTATCGCGCCGGAATTCATCAGGTGGATGCCTTCTTGCCGGGGGCCACTTCCTCGTTGGCCGCCAAAGCCCAGGGAATTCTTGCCCCCATAGAGCCTATGCTTATGTTGCCGGAGGTAACAGCCCCTGGTGTCTGGATCGATGGCGCCCTCCCTTTCTTTGATCGGGACCGTACTATTGTGGCCTACTTGTCGGTCACCAATCCGAACGTAATCTACAATTCAGAACTGGTTAAGAAAGGCGACATTACGTCCTACCTTGACCTTCTGAAACCTCAATGGAAAGGCAAACTGGTGATGTTCGACCCGACGGTTTCCGGCGCCGGACAGGCCGGGTCTGCCTATCTGTCCCAGGAATGGGGTGGAAACGACAAAGCATATGAATACATTGTATCCCTGGTGAGGCAGCAGGAAACCATCATCACCAGGGACCAGCGCCAGCAAATGGAATGGGTTGCCCGTGGCAAGTACCCCGTCGCCATCTGGCCCCAGGCCCCGGCGACTAACGAATTCCTGAAAGCGGGAGCCCCCCTTGCCGCGGCGGCGCTGAAGGAAACAGGAAGGATCACGCCCTCCAACGGTGGTCTGGCAATGCCGGTCAAGCCGCCTCATCCCGGCGGGGCCATGGTGTTCCTTAACTGGTTCATGAGCCGCGAGGGCCAGACGCTGGCGGTCAATACCATGGGCGTTCCCAGTTCCAGGATAGACGTGCCTGCAGAGGGCATACACCCCATGTTCATCCCCCTACCCGGGCAAAGATACTATATCCAGAACGAGGAAACGACGCTGGCCCGGGGTCCCTTTATTGAAGGACTGAAAAGGGTCCTGGCGGATTTAAATAAGTAGCCTGGCCCAGTTTACCTCCCCCTTTCGCGAAAGGGGGATACAGGGGGATTTTGCCTGTGTCTTAAATCCCCCTTAGTCCCCCTTTTTCAAAGGGGGAGACGGCGACATTTTCTGAGCAAGTACTTCAGTGCTTCCGCAACCACCGCATCTTCTTCCGGCAGGACGGTGCGCGGGTCCAGCAGGAGGGTGTCCTTCTCGATCCGGCCCAGGATAGGCGGGTCCCAGGCCCTCAAGCCGGCCGCGAGGGACCTTACACTTTGGGCAGCGCCTTTGCCTCGAGGCCTCCAGGCCAGCAACCAGGAAGGCAGGATATTGCCGGGCAAGCTTCCACCCCCGATTTCCGATTCACCTTTTTCCACCGAACCACCCATGACGCCGGCCCAGGACTCAGCCCTTTTTTTCAGCGATTCGATATCGGTGGCAATCATCTGCCAGACGGGCAGTTTTTCCAGCCCTTCTCCTTTGTGGTAATGAAGCAAGGTGGCTATCAGGCCGGCCAGCGCCGTCTTGTCTATCCTGACTACCCTGGCCAGGGGGTGTCTGGCCATCTTTTCGATGAGAGCCCTGGTCCCCACGGCGATCCCGGCCTGGGGGCCGCCCAGGAGCTTGTCCCCGGAGAAAAAGGCCAGGCCGGCGCCGGCGGCAATGCTCTCCTGGACCATGGGTTCCTTGCTCAGGCCGATCCGGCTGGTGTCGAGGAAACAACCGCTGCCAAGGTCGTCCAGGACCGGCAGGGAATGCTTTCTTCCCAGTGCCACCAGCTCTTCCAGTGCCGCCGCCTGGGTGAAACCCACGATGCGGAAGTTACTGGGGTGGACGCGCAACAGCGCCGCGGTCCGCGGCGTGATCGCCGCCTCGTAGTCCTTGATGTAGGTTATGTTGGTGGTGCCGACCTCCACCAGCCTGGCGCCGCTCTGTCGCATGACATCGGGGATGCGAAAGCCGCCGCCGATCTCAACCGCCTGTCCCCGGGAAACGATAACCTCTTTTCCCTTGCACAGGGCGCTTAAGGCAAGCAGGACGGCCGCCGCATTGTTGTTGACCGCCATCCCGTCCTCCGCACCCGAGAGGTCACGCAGCAGGCTCTTGACATGGCTCTGCCGCGATCCGCGCTGACCGCTTTGAAGGTCGATCTCCAGATTGACATAACCTTCCGAAGCCACCGCCATGGCTGCGATGGTCTCCCGGCTGAGCGGGGAGCGGCCCAGGTTGGTATGCAGGACGATCCCGGTGGCGTTGATGACCCTTTTCAGGGATGGCCTTTGTCGTTCCATGGCCCGGGAAACAAGCCCTTGAATGATGGTTTCGAAGTCAGGCACCGACCCGCCATCCCTGGCCTGCCGGCGCAGTTGCTCCAGGTGGTCCCGGACCAGGTCAACCAGCAGGGAAGGGGCATAGGACAAGGCTCGCAGGCGCTGGTGCGAGATTATCTGGTCGACACTCGGGAGGGATCGCAGAGAAGTGTTCATTGCCGGGGTCCTGCCGATTCCGAACTTGGGCTTAATATACCATAAAAGTAGTCAGTAGTCAGTAGACAGTAGCCAGTAGTGGCACGCTGCGCATGCCCGGAAGACAGAAGACAGAAGATAGAAGACAGAAGGCAGCAGTCGGTAGATATTCTTTTCTGCGTTTCCTTTTGCTTCTGGGCTTTTCCCTTTTCCTTGATTCCTATCTCCTATCTCCTAGCCCGGACAAGCCGGAACCAAGAAATATTGTATGACAGAACTCCATCGATAGATCGGAATTGGTTAGTAGATTACTGAGATTAGAGACAGATTACAGAGATTATGAATGGGGACAACGGAGAGATTCAATAATAATCTTTGTAATCTCTTGTTAATCTCCGTAATCGTAATTCCGATTCTTTTTCCATTTTGCGCACAATCTTGTTGGATAGGGACTAACGCCTAGCCACTGGCAATTGTAATTAATTTGTAACGAAACGCACCCCCAAATTCCTTGACAGAAAATAATAATCGAATATAACTATTAGTAAAAACAGATTTTTTTCAGGAGGAGACGTCATGAGCGTTCTGGTCAACCAACCTGCCCCGGATTTCACCGCCACGGCCATTATGGCCGACAATAGCATTAAAGAAGACTTCAAACTGTCGGACTATAAGGGCAAATATGTCGTGCTGTTCTTCTATCCCCTCGATTTCACCTTCGTCTGCCCGTCGGAAATCCTTGCCTTCGACCATCGGCTGCAGCAGTTCAAAGACCATGATGCGCAGGTCATCGGCGTCTCTGTTGACAGTCCCTATACTCACCTGGCATGGAAAAACACCCCCGTGGAAGATGGCGGCATCGGCAAGATCCAGTATCCCCTGGTCTCGGATTTGACCAAGTCCATTGCCCGCAGCTATGACGTGCTGCTGGATAACTCCATCGCCCTGAGGGGTACCTTTATCATCGACCGTTCGGGCAAGGTCCAGCACCAGGTAGTCAACAATCTTCCCCTGGGGCGCAACGTCGACGAGGCATTGCGGATACTGGATGCCATTCAGTATAACGAACAGTTTGGCGAAGTGTGTCCGGCCAACTGGCAAAAAGGCGCGGAAGGAATGAAGGCCACCCCGGAGGGAGTGGCCGAATATCTGGCGGTTCACGGGCACGAGCTGTAGGGACACAAGTCCCCTCTTCTCGCCTCTACTGGTAGAACAGGCTTTCCAGCCTTGTTCCTTTGCGACAGGCTAGAAAGCCTGTCGTACTGGCCTGCGGGCGAACACATAGGCGTTCCCCTCTCCCTTGATGGGAGAGGGTCAGGGTGAGGGTGTCCCCCTCACCTCAATCCTCTCCCGCGCAGGGGAGAGGAGATGGCACAACGCGGGAAGGAGGGTCAGCGTGAGGGTGAAACCGGCTTCAGGAGGGCGTTCAGCAGGAATCCCAGGGCCCCTATGCCGGCGCTGATCATGAATGCTGGCCGGTAACTCTGGGCGGCATCGAAAATGTAACCCGTTAGCCACGGCCCAAGGGCGGCTCCCATGGTGAATCCGATGCTGGCGGTGGCAAAAATGAGGCCGTGGGACTTCAGTCCGAACAGGGCTGCCGACAGCGGTGATTCCTGCGTGGCCGAGTTGCCATAACCGAGGCCGAAGACAAAGGCAAACACATATATCTGCCAGGCGCCCGTGGTCGCCAGTAGCCACAACAAGGCCAGTGTCATGGCCACGAAACCCAGGATGAAGGCGTTCTTATTGCCTATCCGGTCGCCGACACTCCCCAGGACAGCCCTGCCGATGATGCTTGATGCGCCGATCGCCGCGAGAATCACGGCGGCGGTCGCCGGCGACATGCCCAGGTCCGTCGCATAAGGGGCGACATGCACCTGGAGGGCAAAAAAAGCAAAGCCCAGGCACCCCATCATGGCGGCAAAGAGCCAGAACTGCCGGGTCCTCACTGCCTCTGGCAGGGTGAATCCGGTGGTTTGCAAAGAAGGTCCTGGTCCTTTGATAACCTCTTCACCGTAGGACCGTTGCCCGATCATTCCCGGGTCCCGCTTCAGGAACTGGGCCGCCAGTATGACGACGATTATGACCGCGGCGCCGAGGAGAAAATAGGCGACGCGCCAGTTAAAGGCGTCGATCAATTTGCCCGCCACCAGGGGTCCGGCCGTCGAGCCAATGCCGATACCGGCGATGGCGATACCGGTCATGGTGCTGCGCCGCCGGGTAAACCAGCGGGCAATGGTGGAAACCAGCGGGACAAAGGTGCAGTTGCCGGCGCCGCCGATGATGCCGTAGAAGAGATAGAACTGCCAGACCGTGGTGACCTGGGACATAAGCACGTAGCTCATCCCCGCCAGAAAGCCCAGGACGGTCATAACGACGCGAGGGCCGAACCGGTCGTTGAAGTGCCCCACGAGGATGGAAAATGCGCCCTCGACCACCCATGAAAGCGAGAAGGCGCCTGAGGTTATTGCCCTGGTCCAGTCCAACTCCGAGGCCATGGGCTTGAAGAATACCCCGAAGGAATAGCGGGTGCCGTGAGTCAGCACCAGCGTCAGCAGCGAGGCGATGACGATGACGTAGCCATAGAAGAAACCGGGACGGGTAGGGACGTTTGATTCCGGTTGCATCACTAGTCCTCTCCCGCAAGGGGAGAGGAGAGCAGGGGACCCCTTGACGGGATGACGCTATTCAGCGCCAGTCCGGTAGCCGCCACCGCGGCGGCGACCAGGAAGGCAATGCGGTAGCTCCCGTAGCTGTCGAAAAAGTGGCCGGTGAGAAACGGGCCAAGGGCCGAGCCCATGGTGAACCCGATGCCGGCGGCGCCAAAGATAACGCCGTGGTTTTTGAGGCCGAAGAGCGAAGCTGCCAGCGGGGACTGCTGCGTTGACGAATTGCCGTAGGCAAGGCCAAAAACAGCGGCAAAGACATAGATTTTCCAGAGTTCAACCGACATTACCAGCCACAGCAGGGAAAGGGCTATCAGGAAAAAACCGAGCATGAACGCCCGTTTGTTGCCGATCCGGTCGCCGATTCCCCCAAGGACGCCCCGGCCGATGATGCTGGCGGCGCCTACCGTGGCCAGAATGGCCGCAGCCGTAGCCGCCGGCAGGCGGAGGTCGGTGGCGTGCGGCGCCAGGTGCACCTGCAGCGAAAAAAAGGCGAAACCCAGGCAAAACATCATCCCGAAGAACAGCCAGAATCGAAGGGAACCGGTCGCCTCCCTGAGAGAATAGTCCGGGGGCGTCTTGGGCGGCTCCGCTTTCACTCTCCCCCTTTGGAAAAGGGGGATTAAGGGGGATTTAGGCGGGGCATGCGGTCTGAGGAACTGCGCCGCCAGCACCACCGTGCACAGCACGATCACACCGAGAATCGCATAGGAAGCCCTCCAGCTCAGAACGGCGATGAGCCTATTGGCCACGACGGGGCCGATGAGAGAACCGATGCCGATGCCGGCTATGGCGATACCGGTCATCAGGCTCCGCCTGCCGGTAAACCAGCGGGCGATGGTGGAGGTCAAAGGCACAAAAACCCCGTTCCCGGCCCCTCCGATGACACCCAGGAACAGGTAAAGCTGCCACGGACTGCTCAGCAGCCCCATCAGCAAATACGAGAGGCCGGCGAGGAAGCCGAGGATGCTGATAGTCAGCCGGGGACCGAAACGGTCGTTCATCATGCCCACCCCCAACGCCAGTGCGCCCTCCACAATCCAGGAAAGGGAAAAAGCGCCTGAGACCATGGCCCGGGACCAGCCGAACTCCTGGGCTACCGGCTTGACAAAGACGCCAAAAGAGAACCGGACGCCATAAATGAGCACCATGACTACGAAGGCGGCGGCGACGACGACGTAACCGTAAGAGAATCCGTTGTCAGTATGGGATGGCGAACTTCGGTTGCCGGATGACATGGTTGACCCTGGCGAGGCGTCCCCTGGTGAATCTCCAAAAATGGGGCTGAAGGATTATATCACAGGCGCAGGCCTAGCCGTGTGGGGTGGGTTAAGCGCCGGGGGTGGCGAGGGGTTGGGGCGGCGGCGCGAACCCACCGGAATCTCCGGAAGCGTAGCGGCAATGTCCCCTCGCCCATGCCCAGGCGCGGAAACCGCGCCGCTACGAAAGCGATGGTATGGCGGGCGAGCCGCCGAATCGAGATAGAGATAGAGATAGAGATAGAGATAGAGATAGGGACGGGGCGGGGGGTGGTCTCTATCTCAAGTCTCTATCTCAGTCTCTATTCCGTCTCTCTGGTTCGCCCCTACCCCGTGCCGGCAGAATTACAGTAGCCGTGGCCGAGGCGGACCTTTCCCCTCGCTGGTTATCGGCCCAGAGTTCGCATTCAACCATGTGCTGGTCGCTCTCGATGTATTTGCTGACCACCTTACCTCGGCACCAGCAGGTATCCCCGATTATGTTGGGACGCCGCAATTCCACCTTCAGCCTCTTCAGGAACCCGTCGTCACCCATCCAGTTGGTCACTACCTGGGATATCCAGGTGATCCTTTGATTGCCCATATCGAAGGCGGCGGGCACGCCGATAGTCCTGGCCATCTCGTCTTCCCAGTGCACGCGCATGGGCACATCGGGGATGCCCATGCTGTTGGGGATGGCCGCGGCGGGGTGCCTCCGGTCATAGGCCAGGCGTATGCCATGGGCCCGTATGAAAGGCGATGGCCCCATGCCTATATACCAGGCAATGATATCGGTGACCGTCAAGGGGCCTTTGACCACATGTCTCAGTTCATCGCCGGCCTGGACATCTTCCCAGTAGCGGGGGTTAGCCCCGCGAATTTCTTCCTCGTCGTAGTCGGCGAAAATCTTGTCCAGTTCGTCGCGGCTATATTTCGTCCGGCTTACCTCCTGGTACTTGTCCCGTTTCTCGCCCTTTTCAGCCTGGGCATATCTGGTGAAACGGCGACAGGTCATGAGGCACCTGGCCACAAGCTCACCTGAGGCTGTCTTGAATGCCTTCTCCGATATTTGCTCGAAGAGCCTGGCGGCGAATTTGCCCTGGACCTCGCGCAGGTCGAAGAGCTTTTCTTCAAAGGCAATGCGGTCGTTCATCCGCACCGGCAGAAACCATTCCCATTCGTCGCCGGTCCACAGGGAATGGGCGCCGCGCAGCCCCATGGCGGCTGCGCCCTGGCCAATTCCTTCGCAACTGTAAAGAAAGCCCGGCGGAGCGATGATAGCGCCGTACCTGGTTTTCCGGGCGTAGTCTTGGTCAGTCCACAACGGATTGGTATCGCCATAGCCGTGGGCAAAATGCCGGATGGCATCCCTGGTGGCCGCCTCGTTGAACTGCTGGGCGTGGGGAACGGGAGAGCCGATTCTTGCCTTTAAGGTGGCTATTGCTTCTTCGCTAAAGACTTCAGTTGCCAGTGTCATATTGAGACCCTTTCGAAAGAAAATGCGTAGCGGCGAGGTTTCCTCGCCGGGGACGGGCGCGGAGACCGCGCAGCTACGAAACGAATCTCGAGGCGGCGTACTTTGCCAGCTCGGACCGGAAGTCAGGGTGGGCGATAGCGGTGAGTTCCTCGGCCCTCTGGCGAAGGGTCTTGCCCCTGAGCCTGGCGATGCCATACTCGGTAACGATGCAGTCAGCGCAGGCCCGCTGTATGCTCACCGAAGCCCCGGCCGGAAACTGGGGCGCGATGCGGGAAATGGCCCCACCCTTTGCCGTTGCCGGCAGGACGGTAATCGAGCGGCCGCCTTTCGAGAGCAACGCGCCCATTACAAAAGGTATCTGCCCCCCGGGACCGCTGATGAACCGGCCGTCCACGGTCTCGGCGTTGATCTGGCCGGTGAGATCGACGGATACGGCGCTGTTTATGGCCACCATGTTATCATGGGCGGCTATTATGCGGATGTCTTCGACATAGTGCACGTCCATCAGCCAGAAAATCGGGTTGTTGTTGACCCAGTCCATTTCTTCTGCGGTGCTGCCGCCGATGGAGATCACCACCACTTTACCCTGGTTCAGTGTTTTGCGTTTGCCGGTTATCACCCCGCGGCGGACCAGGGAAATAATTCCAGGCGCCGTCGCCTCGGAATGATAGCCGATGTCATGCTTGTCATCCAGCGCGCCGAGCGACACCAGCGGTTCGGTGGTGCGGCCGATCCCTATCTGGATGGTATCGCCATCTTTGATAAGTTCGGAGACAAACCGGGCGATATCGTTGAGGTAAGGCTCCTGGTCTTTTGGCGGGCGACCTACCAGTGAACCTTCCCCGGGTTTTCTCCCGGTGGGCACGTGTTCGACGAAGTAATCGATTTCGGACACATGAACAAAGTTATCGCCGTAAGTCCGTATCAGGTTCTTGTTTACCTCGGCGATCACCAGTTTTGCCCGTGCCACCTGCCGCTTCTTGCCCCATAGGGACTGGCCGAAGCTGCAATAACCCTTGTCGTCGGGCGGAGATACTTCCACCAGGAGTATGTCCGGGTCTTTGATCTCCGCCAGTTCATTTCCAGGGAACAACAGGTCGGGTTTCATGTCCACCCATCCGGCATCTACCCCCGCCTGGCATATGGGGGTCGGCAAGGCTATGGATACCTGGAAAGAGTCTCTCCAGCCGGCATTGTACCAGCCAAAATCATATATTGGCGAAGGTATCATGATCTCCACGCCCTTGAGTTCGTCCCGTCTCTCGGCGATGGCCCGGCCTATGGCGACGGGCTGCCTGCCGTGGGCAAACTGGACGAGGTGGCCTGGCTTGACCATCGCGGCCGCCTGTTGAG
>CAZFEA010000027.1:12633-15335 GCA_964518085.1 uncultured Dehalococcoidia bacterium | reverse complement strand
TGAAGCCTGTGCAGCGCCGCATCCTGTACGCGATGAACGAGCTGGGAATCCGCAACAATACGGCCTACAAGAAAAGCGCCCGCATCGTCGGAGAAGTAATGGGAAAATACCATCCCCATGGCGATACCGCGGTGTACGATGCCATGGTGCGAATGGCCCAGCCCTTCTCCCTGAGATATATGCTGATAGACGGCCAGGGCAACTTCGGCAGTATCGATAATGACCCGCCGGCAGCCATGCGTTATACCGAAGCCCGGCTTTCCGAGATCGCCGAAGAGATGATGGTGGATATCGAAAAGGAAACGGTGAATTTCACGCCCAATTTCGATGGCAGTCTCACCGAGCCTTCGGTCCTTCCGGCCAAAGTACCCAACCTGCTGCTCAACGGCTCCTCGGGCATCGCCGTGGGCATGGCCACCAACATCCCGCCACATAATCTCAGCGAACTCTGCGACGGGATCATCTTCTTGATCGACAATCCCGAGGCTACCATCGAGGATTTGAACAACCTAATAAAAGGCCCGGATTTCCCCACCGCCGGGGTTATCCTTGGCCTCGAAGGCATCAAGAGCGCCTACGCCACCGGCCACGGCCGGATCGTGGTCCGGGGCCGGTCACAGTTCGAAGACATCGCCAGGGGTACCAGGCAGCAGATAGTCATCACCGAGCTTCCTTTCCAGACCAACAAGGCGGCGCTGGTGGAACGCATCGCCGACCTGGTGAAAGAGAAGCGGCTGGAAGGCATCTCTGAAATCAGGGACGAGTCGGACCGCAAGGGCATCCGGCTGGTCATCGAGCTCAAGAAGGACACCCAGCCGCAGAGGGTGCTCAACAATCTGTACAAGCATACCTCGCTGCAGTCCTCCTTCGCGGCCAACATGCTCGCCCTGGTGGACGGGCAGCCCAGGATAATCAGCCTCAAAGAGGCCCTTCAAAACTATGTCGATCACCGGCGGATAATTATCGAGCGCCGTTCCCAATTCGACCTGGCCAAAGCCAAAGCCCGCGCCCATATCCTGGAAGGACTCAAGATCGCCCTGGACCACCTGGATGAGGTAATCAAGACCATCAGGAGCGCCGCCAGCGCCGAAGCCGCGCGCGGCGATTTGATGAGCAAATTCAGCCTGTCCCAGGAGCAGGCACAGGCCATTCTCGATATGCAGTTGCGCCGCCTGGCCGCCCTGGAACGGCAGAAGATCCTGGATGAATATGCCGAGGTGCTGCGTAACATAGCCTACCTGGAAGACCTGCTGGCCAATCCGCGCAAGGTGCTGTTCCTGATAAAAGAAGAGATCGGACAGACCAGGCAGAAATACGGCGATGCCAGGCGCACCGAGATCGTCATGGAGGAAGCCGAGGTGTTGAAGGACGAAGACCTCATTCCTCACCAGAAGATCGCCATCACCATAAGCAACAAAGGCTATATCAAGCGGGTGCCGGTGGACTTCTACAAGTCTCAGCGCCGCGGCGGCCGGGGCATTATCGGCCATGTCATTCGAGAAGCAGATGGCATCAGGCACCTGCTGGTGGCCGACACCCACGACGATGTGTTGTTCTTCACCAACCGGGGGAAGGTCTACCGGCTCAAGGGCTACGATATCGCTTCGGATAGCTCGCGCACCGGCAAGGGCGTTTCGTTGACCAACCTGATCCAGATAGACTTGAAGGAACAGGTCACAGCCGTTGTCCCGGTATCCAATTTCCAGGCCGACCTTTTCATGCTGCTGGCCACCGCCAGAGGCGAAATAAAGAAGACCCCTTTGAACAATTTCGCCTCGGTGCGCAGCAATGGCATCATTGCCATGGACCTGGAGCCGGCCGACGAACTGGTAGCCGCCAGGCTGGCTGCGGACAGTAACGAGGTGGTTATGGTCAATGACACCGGGCGGGCTATCCGCTTCGCCGTGGGTACCTTGAGAATTGCCTCGAGGACCAGCGGCGGGGTCAGAGGCATGCGCCTGGCTAACGGGGATGCCGTGGTGGGCATGGACCTGGTCTACCCGGACAGCTATCTGCTGGTATTGACCGAAAAGGGCTTCGGCAAAATGAGCCCGCTGCGGCTATATCCGTTGCACCGGAGGGGTGGCAGCGGCATCGGCACGCTGCGGGTAAAGCCCGATACCGGCAAGATCGTGGCGGCGCGCGTGGTGAATGCCAATCAAGAACTGTTCATCATGTCCGCGGAGGGCATCATCATCAGGACCCCGGCCAAAGATGTCCCCATCAAAAACAGGAACACTCTCGGCGTGCACGTGATGCGCCTCGACCCCGGAGACAAAGTGGTCTCGGTGGCCACCCTGGAACAGAGGGAGGAAGAAGCTATGAGCGAGGAAGAAGAAAGCGAATAGAAGTTAGAAGTTAGAAGTTAGAGTACAAATCAAAAATCAAAATGCAAAAACGGGGCCGTGAAACCACGAATGAACACGAATAGGAGAAGATAGAAGACAGAAGACAGAAGGCCCCGCACCCGCCTCACTTCTCACTTCTCACGTCTCACCTCTCAATTCCCGCCTCTTACTTCTCACATCCCACCTCTCACTTCCCACCTCTCTGCGCTCTCCGCGTCTCTGCGGTTTTTTCAAGAAACGGGGTGGGGAGGATTCGTGTCCATTCGTGTTCATTCGTGGTTTCACGTAACTCTTTCGCGCTTCGCCCAGCCCATTGCATTTCGTTCAGTCGTTAATCAGGCGCGGCGCCGGGCA
>CAZFEA010000027.1:0-12623 GCA_964518085.1 uncultured Dehalococcoidia bacterium | reverse complement strand
CCCCCCCCTTTCCTTTTCTTCCGTTTGTAAACCAGGCGGGGCCCCGGGCCCCCCCCCCCCCCCCCCGCGTCACCGTGCTTCAGGGGTATGCGGAAACTGAAGGTTGACCCTTTGCCGAATTCGGACTGAATCCAGATCTCTCCCTGGTGGGCTTCGAGCAGCCTCTTGCACACCACCAGGCCGATACCCGTTCCCTGGACGTATTTTTCCTTGTTGGTATCGAGCCGCTGGAAACCCTCAAAAATCCGCGCCTGGTCGTCTACCGCAATGCCGATCCCGTGATCGATCACCGACACCACCACACTGCCGGTGTCGTGCCGTACCCGTACCTTGACTTCACTGCCCTCAGCCGAATACTTACACGAGTTGTCCAGAAGATTATGCAGGACATGTCTCATCCTGGTCTCATCGGCCTCGATGCGGGGAAGATCACGAGGGATTTCCAGCATGACGCGGTGGACGGGATACTTGTTTCTTATTTTCTCGGCCACTTCCTGCGCCAGGTCGGGCAAAGAAAGCGGCTGGTAGGTCAATGTCAATCGATTGGCCCTGGCCCGGGAAAGCTCCAGGAGGTTCTCCACCATGTCCGCCATGGATTCGGCCTCAACCATTGAGTCCTGGATCAGCGAATCGGCCTCGTTCCGGGACAGCCTGTCATATTGCTTCTGCAACAGATGCAAACCGCCCATGATGACGGTAAGCGGGGTGCGCAGCTCGTGCGAGACCAGGCTGATAAAATCCTCCTTGAGCTCATCGAGGCGCTTTCGTTCGGTGATATCCCGGGCAATGCCTTCGATGACCTCGATCACGCCGCCGGCGTCGCAAACGCAGTGGCTCCGTATTTCGGTCCACACCTTTTCGCCGGCGTTGTGCACCCACCGGATCTCGGCAGTCCGTTCCGAACATTCGCTGTCCGAAAGGAGATTGGTCAACTCCTGTCGGCTATCCGGATGAACAACCTTGAGATGAAGCCGGTTGTCGGCATAGAAATCCGCCGGGGCGTAGCCGAGGATATGGTTGACCGCGCGATTGACGTACTCCCAGGACGGCGAGGGCCGGACGCGATAGCGAAATACAATATCGGTAGCGTTCTCCGCCAGGAGGCGGAAGCCCTCTTCGCTGCGGCGAAGGCTCTCGACCGCCCGGTCCCGTTCCATCACGTTGGTGAACAATTTGTTCTGAATGATCCGCTGGTACTTCAGTTCGTAATGGGCGGGGACGGACAAAATCTCGCGGGTCCCCTTGTCCGCCAGCACCTGGCCGACGGTAAAGAGGAGAATCTCCGGCGGGGTTGGCTTGACCAGTACCCGGACGACACCCAGGTCGCAGGCCAGATCGAGGCATTCCTTTTCGTCAAATGACGCGGTGTAATAAATGACCGGAGTCCGGGAAATCTCCGGGTCCCGGCGAATCTGACGCACCAGTTCGTAGCCATCCATCCTGGGAAGCAGCACGTCGGCGATGATCAGATCCGGTTTTTCCGCCCGGGCCAGGCGCAATGCCTCCAGTCCGTCGGATGCCTGGAACAGGGTATGTTGCCTTAGCAGGGTAACCAGCAGCTCCCGGTCGGTGGGGCGGTCTTCAACGATGAGGATTTTGGCCATGGAAGAAGTGTTCTATTTCCTTGATAAAATTCTCGGCGACGATGGGCTTGGCGATGTAGCCGTCAAATCCCGCCGTCAGCAGCCGGTCACGATCGCCGACCATGGCATAGGCAGTCACCGCGATCACCGGTATTCGCCGCTGCGCCCGGTCGGCTTTGAGGGTTCTGACCGCTTCGCTGCCGTCCATGCCTGGAAGCTGGACATCGCATATGATCAGGTCCGGCTTCTGTTTCGCCGCCATCAAGAGCCCGTCCTCGGCCCTGGTTGCTGAAAGCACCGAGTAGCCGAAGGCTTTCAGGAGGTAGCTGTATAGCTCCAGGCTGGGAGGATCATCTTCGATTATCAGGATGCGCCGTGCTACCATGGTCAGGTCACTTCAACACCAGCTTGAAAATGCTACCCTTTCCAAACTGACTTTCGAAGTATATATCACCTCCGATCAGTTCGGCAAGTTTCTTGCTCAGGTGCAATCCCAGGCCGGTCCCCTCCCGGGGATGGAGCGGCCCCTGTTCCAACTGGCTGAATGCGGCAAAGAGCTTTTTCTGGTCTTCTTCCCGTATGCCGACACCGGTATCAATGACACATACCTCCGTCCGGCTGCGGCCGTCCTCCTGGTGGCGGTTTAGCTCCAGGGAAACCAGTCCCTGCTGGGTAAACTTTATGGCATTGTTGGTGAGATTGAGCAGAATCTGGCTGACTGCCCGCCTGTCGGTGCGGACATGGATCGGTTCCAGAGGCACCTCGGCGGAGAATTTGAGTCCCTTCTGCTCGGCCATGGGTTTCAGGGTGTTGACCACCTCATGGATGACGCTGGAAAGCTCCACCGGCTCCAGCTTGACCTGGACCTTTCCCGATTCGATCTTGGCCAGGTCCAGCAGGTCGTTGATGAGCGACAGAAGATGGCTGGCGCTGGTCCGGATAGTGTATAGTTGTTTCTCCTGGTCTTCGGTAAGCGGGCCGGCCAGCTTCATCAGCAGCGCCCCGGTAAAACCGGTGATGGCATTCAGCGGCGTGCGGAGTTCATGGGACATGCTGGTCAGGAACCGGTCCTTGGCCAGGATGGCGTTTTCCAGCTCGACATTGGTCTGCTGCAAGGCCTGCTCAAATCCCTTGCGGTCGGTGACGTCGCGGGCGGCGGCAAACACACCCTGTAACTTTCCCTCGCGGTCGTAGAAGGTGGTGGCGTTGTAGGACACCACGGTCTCGCGATGCGTTTTGCTGGTGGCGGTCAGCTCGTAGTTGGTGACACGGCCCTGGCTCAACACCAGCTTGATGCCCGCCTCGGCCCGGCTGGGGTCGGTGAAGTACTGTTTGAAGGCCGAACCGATCAGCTCTTCCCTGGAGTAACCGGTAAGGGCTTCCATCTGCTGGTTAACGTCGGTGATGATCCCCAGGGGATCGGTGGTCATCAGGGCATCGATGTTGGACTCGATAAGCGACCTGGTATAGAACTGCTGGTCGCGGAGCTGTTGTTCAAGCAGTTTCTGGTCGGTGATATCGCGGGCGCCGGCCAGGATTCCCAGGGGACCGCCGGCGGCGTTGGTGAACACGCCGGCGTTGAAACTTACCGTGATCCTCGGCCGTAGCGGGTGATCAACACCAGCTCATAGCCCAGCACCCTTGCCTTTTCCAGGGTCTGCCTGACACCCTGGCGCGCCCGGTCGGGTTCAGTAAAGTAAGTATCGAACCGGGAGTTGACCAGGTGCTTCCGTGAGTAGCCGGTCAGGCGGGTGGCTTCCTCGTTAACGTCGGTAATTACGCCGTCCGGCGCAATGGCGAACAGGGCATCGGCCGAGGCTTCGATCAGGGACCGGTTGTAGGCCTGCTGTTCTGCGAGCTGCCCCTGAAGGCGCGATTGCTCCGAAATATCGCGGGCGGAGGCGAATATACCTTCGATCTTCCCATCCGCACCCCGGAATATGGAGGCGTTGAAAGACACGGTAGCTTTGCGTCCGCCCTTGGTCCGCAATACCAGGGCATAGTTGGTCACCACGCCTTCGGCAAAGGTCCGCTTGACGCCGAGATCGGCCACATCCGGCTCGGTGAAGTATCGTTTGAAGGAGGTGCCTATGAGCTCGGCGCGACCGTATTCCGCCATGCGGCACATTTGCTCGTTGACATCGGTAATGAACCCCTGCGGGTCAACCGTGACCAGGCCGTCAACCGAAGACTCGATAAGACCGCGAAGGTAGGTCTGCTGCTCCCGGAGCTGCTCTTCCAGGCGGACGCGGTCGGTGATGTCACGGGCGGAGGCGAAAATTCCCCTGACCTTCCCGCTGGCATCCTTGAATACCGAGGCGTTGAAAGATACCTGCAGCAGGCGCCGGGTGCGGGCTACCAGGGTCAGGGCATATTCGGTCACGAAACCGGCATCGAAGGTCTGCTGCACCCCGGCCCTGGCGCGGGCGGGTTCAGTGAAATAGTCCGGGAACAACGTTCCCACCAGTTCGGCCCGGTTGTAGCCGGTCATCCGGCACATCTGCTCGTTGACGTCGGTGATGAAACCGGCGGGATCAACGGTGATCAGACCGTCCACCGAGGACTCGATAAGACCGCGGAGGTAGGTCTGCTGGTCCCGGAGCTGGTGCTCCAGTTTCTTCTGCTCGGTGATGTCGCGGGCGCCGGCGAACACACCCTGTAATTTCCCCTCCCGGTCGAAAAAGGTGGTGGCGTTGTAGGAAACTACGGTTTCCTTCCCGCCCTTGTGCCGCGCCGTCAATTCGTAGTTGGTGACCTTCCCCTGGGCCAGCACCGTCTTGATTCCCGTTGCCGCCCGGTTCGGGTCGGTAAAATATTCCTTGAATGGAGACCCGATCAGTTCTTCCCTCGAACCCCCGGTCAGCGCCTCCATCTGCTGGTTAACGTCGGTTATTATGCCCAGCGGGTCGGTGGTCATCAGGGCGTCGATATTGGACTCGATCAGGGACCGGGTATAGTCCTGGGAAGCATGGAGCTGCATCTCAAGCCGGTTCTGGGCGGTGATGTCGCGGGCGGAGGCGAAAATACCCCGGACCTTGCCGGTGCTGTCCTTGAATATGGCCGCGTTGAACGACACCGGCACATACCGGCCATCGGCGGCCAGCAGGGTCAATACGTAGTTGGTGACCGCGCCTTTATCGAAGGTGAGTCTCACACCTTCCCTGGCGCGGTCGGGCTGGGTGAAATAGTCCGGGAAGTGCGATCCGATCAGGTGGGCCCTGGCCCGCCCCGCCATCTGGCACATGGTATCGTTAACGTCGGTCACCTTCATTGACTCGTCTACCGTAACCAGTCCGTCTACCGAAGCCTCGATCAGACCGCGGTTGTAGGCCCGTTCCTCGGCGAGCTGGTTCTGGAGGCTGGACTGGTCGGTAATGTCACGGGCGCTGGCGAAGATACCGCGCACCGACCCCGACTGGTCCTTGAATATGGCAGCGTTGAAAGACACCAGGCTTTCCCTTCCATTCTTCGCCCGCAGGGTCAGCTCATAGTTGGTTACCGCGCCTTTGTCCAGGGTCAGGCGGACACCCTCGGCGGCCCGTTTCGGGTCGGTGAAATATTCCGGGAATGGTGTGTTGACCAACTCTTTTCGCCCATAGCCGGACATGCGGCACATCTGCTCATTCACGTCGGTGATAGCCAGCAACGGGTCGACGGCCACCAGGCCGTCCAGTGAGGCTTCGATCAGACCACGGTTATACGCCCGTTCCTCGGCAAGCTGTTCCTGCAAGCCGGCCTGGGCGGTGATGTCACGGGCGCTGGCGAAAATGCCTCTCACCTTGCCTCCCGGATCGCGGAATATGGAGGCGTTGAAAGACACCGTGACACGCTGCCCGGCGCGTGTCGAAAGGTTCAAGACGTAGTTGGTAACCGCTCCCTTTTCGAAGGTCTCTTTTACACCGGCGGTTGCCAGGACGGTATCTACGAAATAGTCGGCGAAAGAGGTGCCGATAAGCTCTTCCCGGGCGTAACCGGCCATGCGGCACATCTGCTCGTTGACATCCATGATGAGACCGTCGGGCGCCACCGTGATCAGGCCGTCGACCGAGGCCTCGATCAGGCCCCGGTTGTAGGCTTCGGCATCGCGGCGCTGCTGCTCCATCTGTTTTTGCTCGGTAATATCGCGGGCGGCGGCGAACACACCCTGCAGCCTGCCGTGGGCGTCGCGGAATGTGGAAGCGTTGTACGACACCACCGTCATGCGCCCCGTCTTGGAAAGGGCGGTCAGCTCGTAGTTGGTGACCCTTCCCTCCTTGAGCACCAGGCGGATGCCTTCTTCGGCCCTGGTGGGATCGGTGAAATACTGCTTGAACGGGCTGCCGATGAGCTCTTCACGGGAACAACCGGTGAGGGCTTCCATCTGCTGGTTAACGTCGGTGATGATGCCCACCGAGTCGGTGGCCATCAGGGCATCGATGTTGGACTCGATCAGTGACCGGGTGTACAACTGGGTCGCCTTGAGCTCTTCGGTCAGCCGGATTTCGTCGGATATGTCCTTGGATATGAGGAGGAAGCCGACGATGCGCCCCGTGGCATCGCGGCGGGGGGTGATAACCACCCGCGCCGGGAAGCGCTCGCCATTCTTGCGCAGGCGGGTGACCGTGCCTTCCCATTTGCCGTCGCGAAGGGCGGCGTCCCGCATCATCTGGGGGAGGCCGGCCTTTACGTCTTCTTCCGGATGAAGCATCTCGGAATAGGCCTGCCCCAGGATTTCCTCCGGCTCATAGCCGTATAACCGGCGGGCGCCCTCGTTCCATAGCAGTATCTTTCCATGAACATCCTTACCGATGATGGAGTACTCGGTCGAGGACTCCAGGATGTTTCCCAGGAAGTCCACCACTTCTTCGGTATTGCCTACCACGGTGCTGTCCAGCAGGCGGCGCAGCATCTTCTTTTCTTCGGTCAGCCTAATCTCGCTGGAGATATCCTTGGAGATGAGCAAGAAACCTATGGCGATGCCTTCCTGGTCACGGCGGGGGGTGATGACTACGCGGGCTATAAAGCGTTCCCCGTTCTTACGCACCCGGGTTATGGTGCCCTCCCACTTGCCGTCGCGAAGGGCGGCATCCCTCATTTGCTGCGGCAGACCGCTCTTGACATCATCGGGGGTATGGAGGATGTCCGAATGGGCTTTCCCGATCATTTCTTCAGGTTCATAACCGTATATTCGCCGGGCGCCCTCGTTCCAGAGAAGAATGTTCCCGGAAACGTTTTTGCCGATGATGGAATATTCGGTGGAGGACTCCATGACGTTACCCAGGAAGTCCACCGCCATCTGCGGGCTACCGACTAAGGAATCATCCAGTAATTTGTGCGACATAACTTGCTCCTTGGCTGTTGTTGATTGCCCTCCCCCCTTCGCAAAAGGGGGGCGATTTAATCCTCCCCCTTTCGCAAAAGGGGGACACAGGGGGATTTCCGCTTTCCCTCCCCCTTTCGCAAAAGGGGGATACAGGGGGATTTAATCCTCCCCCTTTCGCAAAAGGGGGACACAGGGGGATTTGCCCCGTAGATCAAAATGTAAAAGCTGGGACGTGAAACCACGAATGAACACGAATAATAAACCGCAGAAGCGCAGAGAGGTGAGAAGTGAGAAGCGAGACGGGTGGGGGGCTTCTGTCTTCTGTCTTCTATCTTCTGTCTTCTGCTATTCGTGTTGATTCGTGGTTTCACGTCCCCGTTTTCTAAATCCCCCTTAGTCCCCCTTTTTCAAAGGGGGAGAAGTCCCGGGGGTCATCATTTTAGCGTTAGCGTAAAGGTGCTGCCCTTGCCCAAACAACTCTTACAGGTGATTTCGCCCCCTATCAGCTCAGCCAGCTTCTGGCTTAAGTGCAGGCCGAGGCCGGTGCCCTCGCGGGTGCGCAGCAGCGCGCTGTCGAGCTGTCTGAAGCCTTCAAACAGTTTTTTCTGGTCGTCTTCCTTGATACCGGGACCGGTATCCACGATGCTGATCTCACTTATGTGGTTGACCCCCCTGCGGTGCTGGGCGAATTCGAGGCGCACCTGTCCCTTTTCAGTGAACTTGATCCCATTGTTGGTCAAATTCAGTAAGATCTGGCTCAGGGCGCGGCGGTGGGTGCGTATCATGAGCTGCCCCGCGGGCATATTATCGGTGAAGGCCAGCCCCTTTTGTTCCGCCATCGGTCTCATGGTGCTGACGACTTCACGGATCACCGCAGTTACATCCACCGGCTCGGTGCTGATCTCCACCTTGCCTGACTCGATCCTGGCCAGGTCCAGGAGATAATAAATTAACGACAGCAAATGCTGGGCGCTGCTGCGGATCATCTGCAGTTGCTTTTCCTGGTCCTCGGAAAGAGGCCCGCTGAGTTTGCTCAGCAGGGTGCTGGTAAAGGCGATGATGGCATTCAGCGCCGTGCTCAATTCATAGCTCATGCTGGCCAGGAACCGGTCTTTGGCCAGCTTGGCGTTCTCCAGTTCAATCCTTTTCTCCTCGAGCCGGTATTCGGCCTGTTTGCGCTGCTCGATCTCCTGCTTGAGGTGCTTGTTGGTCAACGCCAGGTCTGCCGTTCTCTCGGCGACCCTCGATTCCAGCTCATCATTGGCCTTGCGCAGCGCCTTTTCACTTTCCTTCAGCTTCTTCTCCATGCGGTGCCGGTAGAGCGCCATATCTATGGTAATATGGACTTCTCTGTCCTTGAAGGGCTTGACAATATACCCGTAAGGCTCGGTTATCTTGGCGCGGCGCAGGGTATCTTCATCGGCATAGGCCGTCAAATATATAACCGGAATGTCGTACCGGGCATGGATCTGTTCGGCGGCATTGATGCCATCGATCTTGCCATTGAGCATGATGTCCATCAGGACAAGGTCCGGCGAGGTATCCTCCGCCTTCTGTATGGCGTCTTCACCGGAGAAAACGATTTCGGGCGTGGGGTATCCCAGGCTCGTCAGCCTGTGCTGGATGTCCAGCGCCTCAATTCCTTCGTCTTCAACGATCAGTATTTTTGAATCAGACATGCTATCTCCTTGCCAGCGCTTCGAAGACGATCTCGAAAGCGGTCCCGCCGTTTGAGTTGACCTGAACTGTGCCCTTGAGCTGTTTGACCAGCACGCTGACCAGCTTGAGCCCGAGGGACTCGCAATTGGCGATGGCGAACCCCCGGGGCAGCCCTACGCCGTTGTCACTGACGGTAAGCAGGAACTTGTTGCCGGTATCATGACGCAGATTAACCCGGATTTCGCCGATGTTCCCGTTGCGCCGGAAGGTACCGGGAAAGGCGTGTTTGAGGGAATTCGACACCAGCTCGTTGATGATCAACGCGCATGGTATTACCGTGTCCACATCCAGGGTGACATTCTCGACGTGTATCTTGGGCCTGACACTCCGCTCGGTCATCCCGTAAGAAAGGAAAAGGTTTCCGGTGAGACTCTGAATATATTCCGCCAGGTCGATCTTGGAGAGCGATTCGCTCTGGTACAGCTTCTCGTGGATCAGGGCCATCGAATGTACGCGGTTCTGGCTTTCCTTGAACAGATCGATGGCCTGTCCGTCTTTGATAAAAGGCAACTGCAAGTTTAGCATACTGTGAATAATCTGCAAGTTGTTTTTAACCCGGTGGTGGATTTCCTTGAGCAGCACCTCCTTTTCCCGGAGCGACTTCTTGACCTGGTCGTCGGCCTTTTTCATTTCTTCCACCAGCCGCGAGTTTTCCAGGGAGATGGCCGCCTGCGAGGTCAATAGCTCGGTCATCTCCGTCTTGGCCGAGGTGAACACCGCCTTGGCCAGCCGGTTTTCCAGGTAGAGTATGCCGATCATCCTCGACTGTTTGATCACCGGAAGGCACAGGACCGACCGCAACTGCATGTTCTGGACCTCAGGGTTGTCTTTGAATACGCCCTCTCCGGAGGCGTTGTTCAGGATGACGCTTTCGCCAGTCCGGTAGACATAGCGCACGATGGCCTTGCAAATATCGGCCGTGTCTTCAAGCTTCTGGTTCAGGGTGCGCGCCGCCTGCTTTTCGGTGATGTGGCTTTCGGCGCGGACGAATAGATTGCCATCGTATTCGATCAACAGGTAGCCGTGCTGGGCCGCGGAGCTCTCGATGACCACATTCATGATTTTTTTCAGCAGGGCATCCAGCTCTATCTCCGCCGAAATTGCCAGGGACGATTTCATCAGGTAGTCGATATCCAGGTCGGGAAGGGTATAGGAGGCCTGAGGAGTATCTTCAAACTGGTAAGAGGGCTTCTCTTCTTCGAAATACTCCGGGTATTTCTCTATGAGACTGATCTCTTTTCTCTCGGCATGGCACTTCTTGTACAGCCTGGCGGCTTCGGCAAAATAAACCCTTTCGGAACACTGCCCCCCCTTCAGCAGGAGTTCGCCCAGGCACTCGTTGAGGTGTCCCTCCAGGAAGGTGTACTTTTGCTCGTGCGCCACGTTTATCGCGTCCAGGTAAAGGCTCCGAGCCTCCTTGAAATTTCCGGCAACCCGGGCCACCTCGGCCCGGAGGAATGCAAGGTATGGTTTCAGCAAAGGGCCCAGGCCGGCCCAGGTCTCGATCTTCCTGATCAGCGGCTGGATTTCAGCCTGTAGCTGGGCCTCGTCCTGAAAGCCGGTCCCCAGTTCATGCAATTTAAGGGCGTTCAGCACCAGGAAGACGTGCCATTGTCTCTTCAGCACGTTGTCGGTCAGACCGGACAGGTATTTCCGCACCCCGGCCAGGTATTCCCGGGCCTTTTCGTGCTCACCGAAGTAATAGTGGGCCAGGGCCATGTGAACGCAGAAGCTTCCCGCCGAGGCGATGTGGTTATCCTGCTCCCACCGCTTCAGCTTTTCTTCCATGGGCGCCGGGACGAAGCCCCTTTTCATCGGCTCGATCCATCCGGCCTGCATGGCCTCGGCAAGCCCGACGGAAAAAGACAGGTGATACCGGTTGGAGAACAGGAGGCATTCCCTGGCATAGTCTTCGATGGAAAGGAGATTGGCCCCCTGGGCCTGGAGGTTCCACATTAACGGACCGTAGGACAGGCCGGCGTTGTAGAGATCGCCGCAGTTCTTTCCGCACTGGATGGATTTCAGGCAGTAGTCGACAATCTGGGCCGGATGACTCCGGGAATGCATGTTGCACCAGACAATGCCGTTCATCCCGCGGGTGGCGCCAAAGGTGTTGGGATACTTTGCCGAGAGGTCCCTCGCCAGGTCTTCGTATTTGAACGCCTGTTCGAACTCTTCCATCTCGCCGAGTTGAAGGCCCATGATGCTGAAGGAGTAGATCACCGATTCGTCCATGCCGCCGGCCAGGCAATGCTGGGTGGACTGGGCGGCTGAAAGATAGAGCTGCGGGACCAGCCCGGACATGTAGAGGTCGGGGATCAGCTCACTGTAGAATGCCAGCTCGATCTTGCTTTTCCTGTCCTTGGTAAAGGGCATGTTCAGGATGGTATCCCATACGTCGATCTTCCTGGAAGCCATGTCAGCGACGATCTTCTGTCTCCGGTTCTCGGCTTCGTCCGGGCTATCCGGTATGGCTTTGTCGAAATAGGCAAGACCCTGGTTGGCGGTCTCAATGGCTTTGATGAAGTTGCCGATGGACGAGAGGGAAGTGGTTTGCTCAGCCAGGCATTCGGCCTTGTCCAGGTCTGTCCTGGCATGGTCCAGCAGCTCGGTGAGCAACTTCTTGGAGTTCTCATAGTTGCCGCACATAAGCTCTGTCTTGGCGGCCTTCTGAAAGATCCTGAAGGTACGTTCGTAGTGACTGTCCTCCCAGCAGTCGGCGGGCAACATCCCCCGGCTGAGATTGAAATACTCGTTGGCCGCCTCCGTGGCCAGGGAGTCCAGGGCCTTGTTGCCGGCGTGGTAGTTTATGTCGGACAAAAAATATGCCGTCTTCGACTCCAGGTCGCCGGCTCTTCCCAGGTTCAGATGGGAAACAATGGTGAACAGGTTCTCCAGTTTCTCCAGGTCGGTGACATCGAGCGGCACGGCGGAAAGAAGGTGGTTGCCAACCTGCCAGTGTATCCGCCGCCGCTCCTCCTCGGGGATGGCGGAAAGAGTCGCCTCCTGCACCTTGTCATGGATGAACTGCAGCAGGTTCTTGCTTTCCATCAGAAGCCCCTGGCCCAGGGCTGGTTTCAACATCTCGAATATTTCCAGGAGGGTCATCTCTTTGATCAGGGCCAGCTCCGCCGGAGAGAAGGTGTTGCCCATGCAGGCGCAATATTCGAGCAAGTTAATCAGGTCGTGGGGCAGCTTCTTGATCTTGGAGCTAAAAAGGGCCACTACCGTCGTCGGCATGCGGGACTGGCGGATCTTGTCCATGTCCCATCGCCACTGCCGGTCATGGTCCAGAAACAGGAGGTCTTCGTTATGGAGGTATGAAAGGCTTTCGCTGACGAACAGCGGGTTACCTTCGCTCAGGGTGCTGATGAAGTCAGACAACGCCCCGGTCTGCCGCAGCGGCGAGTCCAGGATGTAGGAGACCATTTCATGGCAATGCTCGGGCTTGAGGGGTCCCAGGCGGATTTCCTTCAACGGCTGGCCGCTTTCCCGGGCATTGTGGATAAGCTTGGACAGGGGATGGGCCGAGTCCACCTCGTTGTGCCGGTAGGCGCCCAGGAAAAACAGGAAGGGGTGCTCCTTATGGTTGGCGAAGATGTTGGCCAGGAAATCGAAGGAGGCCACATCGCACCACTGGAGGTCATCAATGAACAATGTCAGCGGGTTTTCTTCGCTGGCAAGGCAGGTCAAAAAGCGGTCAAAGACGTCGTGAAACCGGTTTAGTGATTCCACCGGGGGAAGCTGCATTACCTCGGGCTGGGAGCCAATAAGCACCTCCAGCTCGGGAATGACATCCGTCAGGACCCGGCCATTTTTGCCCACCGCTTTGATGATCCCGTTTTTCCACCGGGCAACCCTGTCGTCGCTCTCGGTCAGGAAGGTCCGCATCAGGTTTCTCAGCGCCTGTATCAGGGAGCTATAGGGAATATTCTTCTGGTAAACATCGAACTTGCCCGAGGTGAAATAGCCCCGGTGCCTGACAATCGGCTTTTGCAGCTCCTGGATCAGGCGGGTCT
>CAZFEA010000026.1:0-15612 GCA_964518085.1 uncultured Dehalococcoidia bacterium | reverse complement strand
GGCGGCGGCGGCGTGGGCGTGGGCGGGGGCGGCGGCGGCGTGGGCGTGGCCGTGGGCGGCAGCGGCGTGGGCGTGGGCGGCAGCGTGGGCGTGGGCGTGGGCGTGGGCGGCGGCGGCAGCGGGGCAGGAGTCGGTGTCACGGTCACTTCCGGGGTTGGCGTGACCGTCGGCGCCGGCGTCGGCGCCAGTTCTGGCGTCGGCGTCGGCCCGGGTGTTGGTGTGGCCGCAATGGTCGGAGGGGGCAACCATGGCGGTTGTGTCGGCGCGGCAACAAAGTTGGCTATCAAGTATAAGTTAGAATTGACCTCGATATCGACGGTGCTGCTCCAGCCCGATACGCTCCCCGACCAGTGAGAGAACATGTAGCCGGGAGCCGGAGAGGCGGTAATCGAAACATAGGACCCCTTCCTGTAGGAAGCGATGTTTGAGGGATAAATCGCACCCGCGCCGAAGGGGAAGACCTCAACCCTTACCGTGTAGTTGGGCAGGGCAAAATTGGCCGTGACCAGCATGTGCCTGGTAACAACCACGGTTTTTGGATTCTCATTTCCGGAAAGGTCGCCGCTCCAACCGCTGAAGACGTAATCCAGTCCAGCGCTGGCGGTCAGGGTTACCGTCTGGCCATGGTCGAAATAGCCTCCTGCCGGGCTGACCGCGCCTCCTGCTGAAGGGCTGGCCTGGACGGAGACGCGATACTGGGTGCGGGTGAAATGAGCAACGATGTTCTTGTTCCGGTCCAGCTTTACCGGTACCGGGTTCGAGCTTCCGGAGGCGTCTCCGCTCCAGAAGGCGAAGGTGTATCCGGGAGATGGCGTCGCCGCCAGGTACACCGTCGAGTTGGCATCCAGCGCTCCGACGGGCGGGTTCACCGTGCCCGATCCGGGCGGATTCACCGTGGCCCCGAAGGTGTGGCGCACGGCGACGAAATTGGCGACAATATTCCTGGGTCCATCTACAATCATGGTCAGCGGGTTGGAGTTGCCGGTCACGTCGCCGCTCCACCCCTGGAACGAGTACCCGTCAAATGGGCTGGCCGTCAGTTTGATTCTCGTCCCGTGACTGTATTCGACTAGGTAGGGGTCGAGCTCTACCGCCCCCCCGTTGCGGGGCAGAGCATCGGCATTGACCGGATAACCTGAACTGGAGAACCAGGCGGTAACCGTCTTATCGCCATCCATGACCACTTCCACCGGGCTGGTTGTACCGGTGGCGTCCCCGGACCAGCGTTCGAACTTGCGTCCCTGCTGGGTGATGGCGCGCAGGGTTACCCTGGTCCCCTGGAGGTACCTGGAACCGGGAGTGGAGGGCTCCATCAAGACGGAGCCGAAATCCGGGGTGTCGTTTATGACCCGTAGCTGGAACAGGGCCGGCGCGGGTGTGGGCGTGGGTGCGGGGTTTACCAGGGCCACCAGGCTAACAGTGGATACGCCCTTGCGGCTGACGCCGGTAAACGTTGCCTGTCCCTGAGGGGACGGGACAAACCTGGTGGGCAATAGCTCCACGGTCCCGTCGTCGGCCAGGGCGATGATGGCCGCGTTTGGTATCCCCACGGCATCGGCCCATTTCTTGCCCGCGCTCAACGTTACCGTGGCCGCCCCGATGTCCCGCCCGTCCACCAGACTGGTCTTGAAGATGTCAGCTACAAAGGCAAACTTACTTATCTGGTTGCCTATCCGGGAGGCGGCCAGTTTGAACGCATTTTCCGCCGCCGCGTTGGGCGAGCGGGCCAGGACCATTCTTATCCCGGCCCCTTCGGGGAGGGCCCTCAGTTCGGCTTTCAACTCAAAAGATACTGTCCCCAGGTTGGGGTCATAGTTCGACAGGTCGGCAGACAGGGGCTGGGTGTGCAGTTCCAGCTTGTCGATCACGCCTTCGGCGGCGGTGCCGGTGCCAACCAGGGGACGTACCGTGGCCACCATGTTCATCGTCACCTTGCCGGTGGTGTCCTTCACCGGTATCACCAGACCCTTGTCTGTCAGCACCATCCCGCCGGGATCGGTAAAGCTGTCCAGAACGACACCGGCCCTCAGGGCCACCGGCACCGATATTTTCATCAGGCCGTCGGCCTGCTT
This sequence comes from uncultured Dehalococcoidia bacterium, assembly GCA_964518085.1. Taxonomy (GTDB): domain Bacteria; phylum Chloroflexota; class Dehalococcoidia; order JACQUA01; family JACQUA01; genus JACQUA01. Next base: position 13,540 of record CAZFEA010000026.1, on the reverse strand, counting down.
GGCCACGCCCACCCTGCCGCCGGAAGTTATGGCGGGGACATTGCCGGAACGGTCGCGTATCCGGGCCTGGGGATCGATCTGCGTGATAGCCAGGGACGCTTCCAGGGTGGGCAAGGGCCTGGGGGCCGGTGTGGGTGTGGGCGTCAGCCACGGATTTTCCGCACAGCCTGCCGCCAGGGGCAGCAGCAGGAACAGGAAAGTGATAGGGATCAGCTTGGAGCGTACTGCCGCCGCCAATCTCTTCATCAAGACTCGACACATAGATTTGAAAAGAAACCGTTTTAGAGTTAAGTGCCTAATGATAGCACGCGGCGGCAGGGCATGGCAAAAAATCCATCATGCCGTAGCCGCCGGCCTGGGTCCGCCGAAGCCCGCACCCGCGGGCCGTTGGCCCGCGGCTACGCAGGATATTCCATCACCGGCAACGCAAGAGCGGGCCAGCGGCCCGCGGCTACTGGTTTTTTTGGAGCAAACATGATTTTTCAATGATTTTTATGTTGACACTGGCCCTTGAAAGCCGTAACATTTATCGAATATCTCCCGCAATGTAACTGACTGAGAATATAGTTCGCAATCGAAAGGTGGATTCTCTTCATGAATGGTAGGCACAGAGGTTTGGCAGCCCTGGTTAGCATTCTCGCGATCATATCCCTCATTTTGACGTACCACAGCCAGACGGCCCAGGCGCAGCAGAGCGCCACGGTGAGAATAACCAAATTTCAGGTCCAGACAATCGACGGCAAAGAGGCGCCGGCGCCGCTGATGGCCGGCTCGAGCTATAGAATAAGCTTTACCCTGGCTGTGGCCAAGGGCGTAAGCGACACGGTAATACTGGACACCGACTTCAAAATGGTTGGAAACAAGTACTGGGACTTGCCGGAGAAATATCCGGGTATCAACCTTCAGACGGTGAACCCCGCCCGCAAGCAAATCTCTTTCCGCTCGGATGAAGGAAATCCCGAGTTTGTCCTGACCGGACAAATACCCGAAGATGTGGTGGCCGTCAAGCTGCCCACCGGCCAGTTCCTTCATTTGAAGAAACCGGTGTTGTTGCTTACCCTCAAGACCGCTTCGGGCAGCATCAACGATGAGCGCAAAATGGACGCCATCGACAAGTCCATCGAGACCTACCAGGCAACCCTGGTGGCCAAGAGGAAGGTGGTAGAGGGTTCGAGCGGCGAGGCGTCTTTCGTCGGACTGATCGGCGCCCTGGTTAAAGAAGCCCAGGCCCTGGCGGCCAAAGGGGACACCGATGGCGGCGCCGCCCTGTTGAAAGCCATACCGGACCGGGGATGGCCGCAGCCCCCGGCTTCCAACATGATGATGTATGCCATAATTGGCGTGGTGGCGATAATGGCGCTTATCTTTCTTGTCTTGATGATCAAGAGTCGCGGAACGGCCAGTTATTCCAGGGGCGTCATCGAAGACCAGGTCAAGAGGCTCGATGTTGTTTCGGTCAAAGCCGGAAGGCTGGGAGACAAGGTCCTTCTGCAGGAAATCAATTCGGTAAAGGAAGAACTAGATAGGATATCGAGGTAGACATGGCTGATTTTGAAAAGAAACGGGACTACGCTCCACAGTTTGTGGGGCTAGGCGGTACCGGGTGCGATGTGCTCACCGCAATTATTCGAAATCGCAAGCTGATCATGCCTCTTCTCCGCATCGAAGGGTTGAAGGTGACCTTTCTTGCCCTGGACGTGGCCAACTCGCAGGTTGACGCCCTTCTCGCCGCCTATGCCGAATTGCTGGAGGAACTCAAGCAGCTAAACGTTCCCCGCGACCGGATATTTCTCACCGCCAAATCTGTAAAATTCTCCCGGCCCGAGGCCATGTTCGACTTCATCCGGGCTTTTCCCGACTATGTTGTCAGGGAAGATATCAGGTTTCCCAACGGCTTCCGTCCCTGGTTGTCTTCGGCCTTAGACATCCCCGACCTTGCCGGCGGCGTGGGCCGGAAGCGGGCGCTGGCCAAAGGTATTTACGCCCAGAATTACTACATGCTGGGTTCGATAAGGGAGCCCCTCGATGGCTTCATGGAGCACATGGTCGGCACCACCATCCAGCCGGCGATTTTTGTGGTCTGGGGTCTGGGTGGTGGCTCCGGCAGCAGTATCTCCCTCGAGTTCAGCCGCCAGTTGCGCAAGCGGGTGGGGCGCGGCACACCCATTCTCGGGTTCTGTGTAGCTCCCTGTCCCGGTGACGACCCGCCGGCCAGGGGGGCTTCGGCCTATGCCTCCATCGTGGAACTGGACTACCTGATCGACAAGACCAAGAACGACAATATCGTCAAGACCTATGGCACGTTTTACGAGAACCCTTTCAGCACATTCTTCATGGTGCCGCTGGGGCCGGCGGATAGCCAGGGGCGGGGCCTGAAGTATGCCCATGGCATTATCGATGATGCCATCGGCGACATGCTGGTCAAGGGCCTCAACTTCGACCTGACGGACTTGCTGGGCCAGGTTGGTTACAACGTAGACATGGGCGGGCGGTGGATGCACACCGTGTGCACGGTCAAGGTATCTTATCCTGTCTCAGAATTCATCCAGTTGACCAAGATGTACCTGGCCAGGATGGACAAGGCAAGGGCCCTCCGCAAATTTAAGAAGGAGGTCTTTGCCGGCGCCAAGACGGCGGATACCGGAGGCATCAGGCGAATCTTGCAACTGTGCTATGAAGAGCTGGTAGAGGTCTACCGGAAGTATTTGACCCAGCGCGGCCGGTACGAACCGGACAAATTTGAGGAAACCCTCAAGACTACGCTTTACGAGGACCGCAGCATAGATACCGATTTTATCGTCTACCTTCGCGGCGCTAAAGAAGGAATGAGGTCTCAGCTCGACGAGCTGTTCCAATCGGTCAAGGCCATCGGTCTGGACGCGGCCGAAGGCACACTGGAATACCGGATAAACCGCCAGCTTACCGATTTCTACAACATCGCCGTTGACCTGCCTCACAAGTTCAATGATTTCAGTCCCAGGGTCCCGGACATGATCGAAAATCTTCCGGGGGACCTTTTGACCACCCAGAAGCTGACGCCGACCCAGATCCAACTGGTGCGGGACGTGATCGACATGGCCGAGATGGTCGGCTCATACATGGAGGGGGTGAGGAAGTGGCTGGAGTGCAAAAAGCTGGCAGACCATTTGCTGCGCCTGTACGAGACCGGAGAAAAGTCTGAGGAGCAGGCAAAGACCATGATGGCCGTCCGGCGGATTGCCAACCCGGAACTGGTTATCATCTTCTCGCTCATCTCTTCGATGTTCACCCCGCTGCAGATCGAGTTGAAAAATGCCGACGAGTACCAGACTAACCTGGTAAAGGTCCGGCGGCTTCTGACCGAACTGGAAGAAGAGAAGAGGAAAGTAAGCGAAATCTTTGAAGAGCAGAAACTTTCCGCTGATTCCGAGCTGACCAGGCTGCAAAGGGAACTGAGGCAAATGAAATTCTGGACGCCTGCGGCCCGCAAGGTGGCGATCATGCGGCGTCAGAAGGATATCAAGCATACCGCCGATCTCCACCGGGTGAACCTTGAGGAGGCGGAGCTGGAGGTGGAAAAGGTCCGTGATAAGATCAAGGAGTATGCCTCCGTCCAGAAGGTCTACGAGGTGAACTCCGACTATCGCCAGTTGGTGCCGGAAATAGTGGCCATGACCGCCAAATATTATGAGACCCGGACAGAGATGGTGCGGGACAAGGGTTTCTACGACCGCACCGCCGAGCTTACCGAAGAGGAACAACTTCAGATCGTCCAGAGGGTACTCAAGGGTGATGAAGTGGCGCTGTCCCGGGAAAGCATCCTGAACGACATTGTGAACCGGGCCCACCTGCGCCGTTACATGGTGAGCGTATTGAACCTGTTCAAGTCAACGGATACATTGGGGCTTACCCAGGAATACAAGACGGAGTTCCTGTGGTTTACGGTGGTTGCCCCGCCGGGAGTATGGACCAAGGAGATCGAGCAGGACGCGCTGACCGCCCTTGCCGGCTACGTCAAGCAGGACGTCTCCCGCAGTGTGTTCATCCGGCAAATCGATTCCGACGAACCCTGGGTGGTGAGGTTCTTACTGGTGGCGGCCAATGCCTGGCCCTCCTGCCTCAATATGTACCAGGAGGTGAGACAGGGATACGAGAAGGTTTCGCCCAACGAGAAGCAACTGGCCCACTCCTTCTTGCTGGAACAATGCGTCTTCCCCAACGGCGCCACCGCCGCCGCCCCGTCGTGTAAAGCGCTTCCCGAAGGTCAATAAGCCGGAAAACGGCGCCCATGGCTGAGAACAAGCTCGATTTTGAAAAGCAGGAGGAGCGGCTCCGCTCGATATCCCTTCGCGGACTGATAGGCTTCTTTATTGCCTTCGCATCCCTTCTGCTGGGCATATTCCTTGCCTTTTATCCCCTGTCATTCGCCGTGATCCTGGCGCTGGCGCTGGGAGCGCTGGCCTACCGCGCCCCGGCCGTTTCCCTTGGACTGATGTTCTTCCTGAACCTGCCCGGTTATCTTTACCAGGGCGGGTTCCCCATTGGACTGGTGGTCGTGGCCAGCCTGGTTTTCCTGGCGGCAACGGTACCCTGCGTGGGGCGTCCCGGCGCCTGCCTGGTCATCGCCGCCGGTGTTATCGCCGCCCTCATGATGTTTACCCCTATCTATTTCCTTTCCCTGCCGCTGCTCATTTCCGTTATCCTGTTCCGCACCCGGGGTGTGGGTACCGGGGCCCCCGGAGCTATCGCGGTGATGCTGACCATATTCGTCCCTTTCCTTGCCCTGGGCATTACTCCCCAGACCCAGACCGATATTGTGCCTCTTTTCCAGGAAATCCCCTTTGAGCCCCGGGACCCCATCTCGGTAATTGAATTCGGTCAGATATTCAACCAGTTGAAGAATGCCGTCGGAAGTAGCGCAAACGTAATCAAGAACCTCACTTTCTATATCCCGATGCTCCTGACCGAATACGAAAACGTCGTATTGGTGGGTCGTCCCCTGGGCTTTGTTCTCTTCTTCGTGATAGCGCTGGCCATTTCGGTTGCCTTTGGCACGCTATCGATATTTCGCTGGATGGAAAGTAACGCCTTTGGACCGCGCTATCTGAACTGGATCGCGCCGACGCTGTCGCTCCTCATGGCGGATGCCGCTTTCCTGGTGCCCACTCTGACCCTTGACACGAGCTTCGCATATACCACCACGCTGCAGGGCAACATAGTGGCCCTGTTCGTCCTGGCAACCCTGGCCATAGGCCTGGCCGGATCGGCTATCGAATGGCTATTGAAGTCCAGGGACATAACCCTGGAGCAGCGTCAGCGCCTTACCGTGCTGATTCCCGAAGTCCGCGGAGGGCAACATGACCTGGAGGCGAAGTTGTCCTCGATTCGGACCCTGGCCACCCAGGTCGATTTCCATGCCGAAGAGAAGCTTCTGGCCATGGCTGCCCAGGAAACAGGCTATATGGAAGACAGGGTCGGCACCCTGCCCGCACCGGACCTGGAGGCAAAGATAAATACCTTTTCCGACCTGGAAAAGAATCTTCAAAAGGCCCACCCTGAGGCTGAACAAAAACTCTTGCAGTATTATGATGAAAGCAGAGAAAAATACGAGACCTTCCTGGCCCGCGCTACCGACCTGGGAGTCACCGGCATCGAGGCCTTCCGCGGTAAGTCGGCGGCCGAACTGGCTACCCTGGGCTTTGAACGGGCAAAGGAAGAGCAAGCAAGGCTGAATGAGGCATTCGACAAGCTTGGTGCTTCCCTGGTGGCGCTGGGCAAGGAAACCGCTGAGTTGATAAGCACCGAGGTTGACCAGGAGTTCAAACCCTTCGGTCTGGACATTGCTCAAAACTATTTGACCACGGGTCACAGCCAGGAAGCTATCGACTCGATGCTGTCCACTTTCCTCACCATGCGCGATATCCTGGACAAGGCCGCAACCGGGGTTGCCCCTAAAGTCGAGGGCATCGTGCAAACCTGGGAATCGGCTATCAAAGCCGAAGCCGTACCAACGCTCCGGATGATGGGTGATGAGGAATTTGCCGAGAAGATGCTGGCGCTCAAGCCGGCCCTGGATAACATTGTGGTTTCCGATAAGGAAGAGAAGTATTTTGCCAAGTTAATCTCCCTGGTAAAAAGCGTCAAGACCCTGAACGAGGCAATCAGGGCCAATATCGCCCGCTTGCTGGTGAGAATCAGGGACCGGGAAGAGATCATCGAAAGCAAAGTCCCGCCCGGATTTGACTGGGAAAGAAATATTTTCCTGCCGCAGAAAATCAGTGATGTCAGGGACCAGTTGGCCCGAAAGCCCAAGGAGGCATCGCTGCCCAACCGCCTGGCCAATATCGAGCTTGCGGTCAATGCCCTCTGCGACGGGGTGGCCCTGATAAAGCAATACATCTTTGAAAACGAGTTTCTCATCAATTTTTCCAACATTCAGTACCTGATTTCGCTAAAGGTGCAGAAAGACGGCTCGGTGGCTACCCGCGACTTACCGGTAAAAGACAAATACGCTCACCGGTATCTGGTGCTGTACGCCCGAAATCATTACGACCGGGTGGTCTTCGATAGCCAGACGGGAGTGCTGACAACCCTGGACCAGGTATGACGACTATGGAAGATAAGCCTGCCATCACTGGCGTCAACGTATCTTTCCCCGGCACCGGCAAGGGTGAACTGGAGATCACGGAAGGGGACCTGGTCCTTTACAAGAGGAAGGGCTTCTTTTCGGCCCATTCCGTGGTGAGGCGGATTCCTTTGTCGACAATATCAGGGGCATACCGCGAAGACCGCAAGTTAAGGCTGGAGGGGAGCGGAGAGTCCGGAGAAGCATTCGTTGAGGACATAAGTTTCGACTATCAGTCCGAGCTTGACCGGGTACACAAGCTCCTCAAGGAGCGGCTCGAGGAGAAAGCCAGGCTGGCCAGGGAGGAAGAGGAGAAACGGCAGCGAGAAAAGGAGGAGTTGGAAAGGCAACAGGCCGAACGCTACGCTAACTATGTTCTGGAAAACCGGTCTCGCCTGTGGAACCTTTCCAGCCAGCTCTTCCGGCTTTGCGCCGCCATCCCGGCGGAAGAATGGGACAGGGTCAAACATCTCAGCGATGGGCTGCAAAACGAGGTCGAGGAGTTCTTGAAGCTGAATGACCTGGAAGAGTCTGCCGGCATGCCTGATTTCAGGGAACTGGCGGAAAAAGAGGATCTGGTGGAACTGGAAAGGGCAGCGGTGAAATTGTTCGAATACGTCGGCGACATACTTAATCGCGGGCCGCTGCCGGAAACACCTTCTCCGGTGGCTGGTGAAAAAGGACCCTCATGGGAGGACCTGAAATACTTCTTTTTGTATGCCACGCTGGTCGGAGAAGTCGGGTTACTCATCGCCCTGGACGAACCCGGGGAGCTGTTTCAGACTGCAGCCAAGCTGGAACAGTTGTCTCCGATCATGGCCGAGAAGTTCGGATTCAGCCGGGACAAGTCGCCGGCCGCGGCGCTGCGGTTGCCTCAAAAACATGAAGAGGCCACGGCTATTTGCAAAAAGCTGGTAGCCGGGTTGGAGGCCTCACTTCCCAGGGTCGCGGAGGAACGGAAATAATGCCCGGCATCCTGTGTCCCAGCCGGCACGAAAACGCCCCGGAAACCGAAAGATGCGCCGTCTGCGGTCTCCCGCTGATAGACTACCGGGAAGAAATAGCCCTGGTGCAGGACAGATTCAGGGGCCGGTTCAAATCTTTCAAGTTCGCGGTAGAGAAAGTACTGATCGGCATCGGCACCGCCGGCAAGAAGATTCTTCACGAGTTCTCCCATACCACGGTAAAGACAGCCGGGGTGGTCTATCTCAGCGTCGACGCCCCGGGCGAGGGAGATGGCGCCAAGGGCCAGGCCATCCATATCCCCGGCCGGGACTACATATTCAAGAACTATCCGCCGGGCGGAGGCCTGTATTGCAGCGTTGGCCGCCGGGTGGCGATGACCGATGATGGCATCGAGGGTTTCCTGAGACAGGCCGGCATATCCCAGGTTAATGAGCATCAGAATGTTATGGCGATTTGCGCCATGGGGGGTGGCACGGGCAGCGGCGCCGGCCCGTATGTCATCTTCAGGGCCAAGGAGATCAATCCGCGCGCCCATACTTTTGCCATTGCGGTGAGCCCGTCCCGGGTGGAGACCGACCAGTATCACTTTAATGCCTACTACGGGATTTCTTCTTTGCTCCATCTCGAAGACCGGCCCAACACCGATATCATCGCCATTCTGAATTATGACGAGCTGCGGCGCGTGACCGGGGTGGGGCCGCTGGGCGAGGAGATCAAGGGAGAAGGTCTGATCACAGCCCTGATGCGGATGCTGGGCATCGACATCGGTCACGCCGGAGCCACCAGGCTGGGTCGCCTGAGCCAGGACCTGGGCATTCAAGCTTATGTGCCCTGCCTGGGCCTGGGCCGGAGCATGGAGATCTTCGGCGGCCTGTCCAATATCCTGGAAAGCGCTTTCCTTCTTCCCATGGGACCGGTGGAAAAAGACAACGTGATGGTGGCTTACCTGTTGATACGCATACCCAACCGGATATCCGGCGTGCTCACCGACCGCGTGGTCAACGAGCTATTCGATAACTGGGCCAAGAAGAGTTTTCCTTACCTCAAGGCCAGTATTTGCCTCATCACCCGTGTCGAGGAAATGAGCGACCGGGTGAGTGTTTGTATTTTGCTCGGCGGCGATGCGCTCAATAACACCCTCCAGGAAAGCCGGAAGGGCTTCTTGAGGTTCTGGGCTTATCTGCAAAAGGCCGGGCAGATGGAAAGAATGGGGTTGGACAACACCACCCTTGAAGCCATCAGCCATAATATAGACGTGTACGATAATAACCTCCTGCGCTGGCGGACTACGTGACGGCAGTCTAAACAGTCTAAACAGTCTAAACAGTCGAACAGTCCGTAGCGGCACGTTGCACGTGCCGGGGCGGGGGGATTTTGCATTTTGATCTTTGATCTCAGAGGAGGGTTGTCATGGAAATCGATGCCTTTCTGGACCTGGTCCGCAGGCGGCGCAGCGTGCGCCAGTTTAGACCGGACCCCGTTCCCGATGAGTATGTAGAGAAAATCATCGAGGCCGCCCGGTGGGCCATGTCCGGGGCCAACGGCCAGCCCTGGGAGTTTGTCGCCGTGAAAGACAGGGGCCTGCGGCAGGGCATAGTAGACATCTATGCCGCTTCCCGGAAGCATGTCCGGATCATCGAGGAGACCCGGGTCAAAGAAATGAGGCACCCCGCCTATTCGACGGGCGAGGAGGTTATCGGATTCAAAGAAGCGCCGGTCATGATCGTGGTCTGCGGAGATCCCAGGACGTACCAGGCCACCGTGCTATCGACGCATTTCTACATGGGCGAAGGGGGGCCCATGGCCACCTATCTCAAGAATGTGGGCAACGCCACCCAGTTGATACATCTGGCCGCGGCCGCCCTGGGCCTCAACGCCCAGTGGGTCAGCGTCAACAACACCTGGGAGCTGCCCCTTAAACAACTTCTGGCCATACCCCAGGTTATCAATGTCCACACCATCGTGCCGGTAGGCTATCCGGTACACAAGCCGGCCCCGCCCTACCGCCGCAAGCTCAACGAAGTCCTCCACTGGGACCGCTATGACCCGTCCAGGGCGAGAAGCGATGAACAGGTGCAGGAGTTCCTTAAGTCACTGCGGACCAGGACCCAGCCGGCATACAAGCCGGATTAGGAGCAAGTAACAAGTAACAAGTTACAAGAATTCTTGTTCTCCGGCCTTTTGAAGGGTCTTTTTGATTAGCTCTGACGTGGTTCGAAAGCCACTGGCAACCAGATCGTTCAGTTCCTGACGAACGCTCTTTATCAGGTTTCTTTGTTTGGCCTCAACAAGAATCAGATGCGTGCTGACAATCTCGATGTTTCTTTCTCTTGCCTCTTCAATAACTACTCTTTCGTCCGCCAAGAGGATCGCCTTTAGCTCTTGAGCAAGGACGATGGCTTCGCATTCACCCCGATCAAATTGTTTTTCAAGCTCTCGAACTTCAATGCCATTTTTGGGTGCTTGAACGGTTATCCATGATGCCTTTTTGACTTCTTCTGCCCCGGGCTTACCTTGGCCTTTGACTACAATTTCATCATATACCGTTGGGGGAACGATGATTTCATCGCAAACCTGTTGAATGAGATGAAGCTTCTCAGCTCTTGCGAAACTGATGATTGGACCGCTGTCAGCCACAATCAAGTCGGCCATCTATTCCTTTTCTTTCCTTTTTCGAGCATCCTCTAACTGGCGCTCGAACTCCTCAGGAGCAAAGTTCGCCATAGGTATGTCGTATTTGGCCATCAGGTCGTAAAGGGTATGCCGGTCTATTTCTAGAAGCTCGGCCGCTTTTCCCTGAGAAATGTCTCCTTTCCTCAAGAGCTCCAGGATTATTATCGCCTTCCCCTTTTTTAGTACTTCTTTATCCATCAAACCACCGTGAGGAAGATCCACAGGAAAATCTAAAACTATCTGCTTTGGCACTAGTTCACCTCCTTTCTTTTATCTTTTTCCGGCCCATCTGAGCATAACAAACAGTAAGGCCAGCGTCAAAGCAACCCCCTAACTTGTTCACGCCAGATAGACCGGATGGCCGTCCTGGATTGACAGGTGACGCTTTAGGTGAGCGATGTCCTTGCGGTTGCGGACGAGGTTGTAAATGTAGCCAAGTTTGAATGGCAGGCCGATGGACTGGTAATGCCCGATGTAGCTGCCTTCGAGATATATTTTTTCAAAGGCGCCGGCCCGTTCATTGGCGAAGGAGATGACTTCGTAGTCTCCGGGGCTGACCCTCTGGCCGATTGAGGCTATGGTGAAATCGAGGCCCTTCAGTATGTTGAGAGCGGGGGAATACGACAGCGCCCTATCCTGTCCCATCATGTTACAACCGGCAATGGCCCCCTGTTCAACAGCGCTATACCAGGTAAAATTAAGTTCATATTTGTCCGAAAAGGGATTCCGCACCTCGGCCACATCCCCGGCCGCATATACTCCGGCAACGCCGGTGTACATCCGGTCGTCCACGCGGATGCCCCGGTCGACCTGTATGGCCGAGTTGTTGACCGGACCGATATTGGGCCTGAAGCCGGCGGCTACGATAACCAGGTCGCCGGCGATTTCCTTTTCGCAGACGACACCGGTGGCGCGGTTCCGGCCGCTGATTTCACAGACCTTGCTGTTCAGGAAGAAGCTGATTCCGAGCTGCTCAAGTTTTCCCTGGACATGACCGGCCAGGTCTTCGTCCAGCATGAGAGGCAGGACCTGGTTGGCGGCTTCGACCACGGTGACGCGCTGGCCCTGGCGCGCCAGGGCCAGCGCGGTCTCGATCCCAATTGCACCGGCGCCCACGACCACGGGTCTCGAGGCGTTTTTGACCTGTGCCCGCAGCTTCAGGGCATCGTCCAGCCGGTTGACAAAAAAGACACCCGGTTTATCCAGCCCCTTGACCGGCGGTCTGGCCGGCGAAGCGCCGGTGGCGATCAGCAGGCGGTCATATTGGACCTCGTCGCCATTATCCAGAAAGACGCTCTGTTCCGCTGTGTCGGTACGCGCCGCGCGGCGGCCGACGATAGTCGCCAGACTCAGTTTAGCGGTATCCGGAAGCGGCAGGTGCAACTGTCGGCGGCTGACATGGCCGAAGACATATTCAACCAGGAACATGGGGGAATAGGGAAGATGAGGCTCCGGGCTGATGATGGTCACCTCGGTTTCGCGTCCGGCTCCGGGCGAAAGAGCTATGGCGCGGAGGGCGCTGATGGCGGCGGGGCCATTTCCAAGAATGACAATTTGCAAGGCGTTCCCTTGCCAGGCTACTGAGCCAGCCTGACTGCGGCTCTTCTTGCCTTGTAATCGGCAACTTCTTCGATCGCCCCCGAATGAATGGCGCCGGCTACGCAGACAGCCTCGCAGGCGGTCTTCTTCTTGCCGTCCCGATACCGCTGGCTGCAAAGGTCGCAGAGCTCAGTCTTGCCGGCTTCGTTATACCGGGGGGCGCCGTAGGGGCAGACCCACAGGCAAAAGCGGCAGCCGATGCACCTGTCCTTGTCCACCATGGTTGTGCCGGTGGCATCCTTGTACAGCGCTGATTTTGGGCAGGCCTGAATGCAGGGCGCATCAACACAATGCATGCAGGACATGGGCACGAAGCTCTGGATAACCCTGTCGCCTTCGATTATGGGGCCGTGACGATAGACGCTGGTCAGGCTGACACCCTGGGGTTCGGCCAGCGGCGGGAAAGAAGGATGGGGCGGCAGGCTGTGTTCCAGCTTGCAGGCAACGATACAGGCATAGCAGCCGACGCACCTGTCTTTGTCTCTGAAGATGGCTCTTTGCATTGTTTTCATACCTCCGTTGTTTCCGAACATGTCGCCGTCTCCCCCTTTGAAAAAGGGGCAAAATCCCCTGTATCCCCCTTTTGCAAAAGGGGGAGGTGGACTGGGCCTCCTCGTGATGATAGGCCATTTTCATCCTTGATGGCGCCCCCTGGCAAAAGGCGCCGTCCCCAGGCCCGCCCGGGGCAGACGGCTACGATTATCATGGCATCGGTATATTTTAATCAACCCGGTAAATTTTGCAAAGCAGGTCCGCCCTTACGGTGTCAAGTTTCGCCCGATGAAATCGATTAAGGCGGCGTTGAAGGCTTCGGGCTGCTCGCGGAAGGCGAAATGGCCGGCCTGGTTGAGAATGACCATCTGGGAACGGGGCACATTCTGCAGTATCAGGTGCATGGCGGCTGTGCCCACCGGCTCGATCTTGCCCGCCGGATCGTTATACCCCCAGACCACCAGCGCCGGGCACTTCAGGCCGCCGGCCTTGATCCATTCCTGGGTTTCCGACTGCCGCAGCCGGAGGTCTTCCTTGAACTGGTCTCTCAACCCGCCATCCATTTTGGCCGCGGCTTCTTTGGACTTGGGCAGCGCCGCCACCTGCACCAGGGCCTCGATAAAGTCACCTGTCAAATGGTCCCGGCTGAAGGAATAATCACCCAGCTTGTAACGGAACCTCTCCCTGATGTCCGCGATCCTGGGCGGCGGCTTACGCACGTCATAAATCGACATGGGAATGGACCGGATGATGAGGGTGCCGCTGTCTACGATAGTCAGAGTCCTGGCCATCCCGGGATTTTCCAGCGCCAGCCGGCACAGTTGAAAGCCGCCCCGGGAGTGGCCCACCAGGTGGGCGCGCTGTATACCGAGGGCATGCAAAAAGTCCCGGGCATGGCGCACGCCGGCGCCGATAGTGTAGTCATCATCGGTGAGCGGGTTATCGGTAAAGCCGCAGCCGATCTTGTCCGGTGCCAGAACGCGAAAATGCCGGGCCAGTCCGGAAATGTTCAGCGACCAGACGTCGGCGCTGGTATGGAGGCCCGGATGGCCGCCATGAAGTAAGAGCAGGGGTTCTCCGGCGCCGGCTTCCAGGTAGCGGGTGCGGATGCCCTCAACGTCAATGTAGTTGGTTTCCATATCGGTTCTTTTCGGTACTGCAGGCTTTCCAGCCTGCAGCGACAGGCTGGAAAGCCTGTCGTACCGG
>CAZFEA010000025.1:8435-15641 GCA_964518085.1 uncultured Dehalococcoidia bacterium | reverse complement strand
GGCCGGTAGATGCCTTCGAGGTCTGAAGGCAACGGCGTTCTCAGGGCTTTCAGATTCAGGAGGCCGGAAACCAGGTCGAGAGCGAACTCCACCAGCAACGAGCCGAGTATTATGACAAAGAAGATATTCATTCGAGGTTAAGTATCAAGTATCAAGTATCAAGTAACAAGTAACAAAGGGATTTTGTCACTTGATACTTGTTACTTGTTACTTCTCAGAGCAGCACCAGCACCGTGCCGATAATCAAGAGCGCATTGCTCAGAAGCACCCACCGGTTGAAGGTCTCAATCTTCCGGTTGAAGATGTAAGCCAGGCTCAAAGTCCATATCGGCATGGTCCGGCTTACCAGGCTCACCACGATCACGGTGCCATAACTGAACGCCAGGTACCTGAGCATCTGCGCGGTGTTGGTGGTCAGGCCGCTCATGACAGCCAGTCGCAGAGCCTGCTTGTTCCCCCCGAAAATCTCTTTCCGGTTAGCCCGGTTCAGCAAAGAGGTAGCTACAACCATGGTAGCCGCGGTATAGGCTATGAACGTCCCGGCCAGGGGCGTACCGCCGTTCTCAATTCCAAGCTTGATGAAGATGGCGCTGCTTCCCCAGAACACTGCCGCCCCTATGCCGAAAATGAAACCGCGGTAAAAAGTCTTCCGGTCCACATTCTTCTTCCCGGCACCCCGCTCCAGGTTCCTCATCACCTTTTCTTCCCGCAGCGCCAGGATGGTCGGTCCGGACAACGAGCAGCCTATCCCCAGAACAATCATCGGGCTGATTGTTTCTCCCAAAACGGCGACAGCCAGAAACACACTGACGATGGCATTCAGGCCGGTCAGGATTCCGGAACGTGTGGCGCCCATGACATGGACGGCACGGTATCCGAAGCTGCGCCCCAGGGCGAAGTGGATAACGCCTGAGATGGCAAAAAAGAGGGTTGCTTTCCAGCTAAACTGGGGAATCTTCGCCAGGTCGCCGGTTGCCAGGGCAAGCAGAAAGAAGAAGATCGGCCCGCTGAACACGGTGAGGGTGGCCACGTAGTTGGGGCTGACCCTGAGAACGCCCCGGCGAACAATAACGTTGTTCAGCCCGAAAACAGCGGCATAGCCCAGGCCCAGGATAGCTCCAAGCATCGGTAGATTGTGTCACAATTCGGGCCAAAAAGCAAAACCTCACTGGCCGTAGGGGCGACGCCAGGGGGTGGCAGAGAGGTGTGGCGGGGGCGGCTCGCCCGCCACGGTCACCGATGTCGGCCCAACCACGGAATTCCCACGTAGGGGCGACGCCAGGGGGTGGCAGGGGGTGTGGCGAGGGCGGCTCGCCCGCCGCAATCACCGTTTCGGCCCAACTTGCCCTGGAGCGCTCAGGCTAGGGGCGAACCTATGTGTTCGCCCGCAGGCCGACCTGCGTGTCGGCCCGCCTGGCCTGGCGTGAAATAACCGTTTTCGGACGTATCTGTCCACGAAGAAACGGGGGCTTCATTCGGGTCCGGTTGCCACAAAGCCGACGCTTGATGGGCCAAAAACACATCACGGCCAGGCATAAGTCTCGACTGTTTCGACACTGGCCAACTCTGAAACCTCAATAATGCTATTCCCCGGGACTACCACGGAATAGTGGCGACTCCAACCAGGCACCTTGCCGTCTATCCTCTGGAACTTCAGTCCGTACTCCTTTTCCAGATACTCGATCTCCACGGAGCTAAGCATATGATTAAACGAAACGACCACCTTCGCCCCTCCCAGGTCATCCATAGTCCGAAGCGCCTCTTTGAATCCCGGCAAAAAGTCAAACTCCGGACTCCGGCTTCGATAAAACAGAAACATGCGCAAGTTCGAGCCAATTTTTGCGGAAGCCGGGAGAGTGAACACTTCCGGCGTGGGCTGAACGGGCGGGGGCGTCACCACAGCCCGCGCCTGCAGCGTCTCACCAGGGATGAGAGACGGCGCAACGGTCCCGGCAGTGGACGGCTGGGTGGCCTGCGGAGTGACCGTGGCGGCTGTCGCTGTAACAACCGGCGCGGGCGTTGGGCTGGCCGCCAACTCCGGGGTTACGGTGCGGACAGGCGTTCCACCCCCCGATGGCGTCCTGGCTGTCTGGACACACCCGTACACCAAGGCGAACGCAGCCAGTAGTCCAAGCAGCCTTGGTGCAAATCGCTGATTTCTCATCGTGCTACCCTCGGAATGCTGATCCTTTGTCGCCAGACATTGTACCAGAAGTCCGTGGATCCACTTACGGGCAAACTGACGCCGGGGCGCTTTCCACGATACAAGGACACGAACCGGGACGTGAACCAGGGCCAACCGTGGGATGAGAGACCCAAAAGACGCACCTAAGACAACCCCGATATCACAAGATACCCCCCCGCTGTTTGCAAGCCCTTTTCCGGCAATTTCTCGAGAATTTTCCCGGAACTTCTCGTACCATCTCCCAGGGCACGCGGCAGCGTGCCGCTACGCCGGGGGTTGTGACCGGGACTGGAGGGGGCGAGGAGACCTGGCCGCTACGATACCGGACTGGAAGACCGGCTGGCCGCGCCTTCAGGCCTGGCGACCACCAGTTTATAGCCCAGGCGGCGGCGGGTGATCAACCGCACCGGCTTGTCCGGATCGGTTTCCAGCTTGCGACGAAGTCGGCGGATGTTTACCCACAGGCGGGCCTCATCACCCTCCCCTTCAGGCCAGACTTCGTCTATCAAGGCCTGACTGGAAATAACCGTGTTCGGATGCCGCGCCAGGATGGAAAGTATGCGCGTCTCGCACGGCGTCAGCCCCACCTCTTTCGAATTTACCGTGGCCGTGTGATGGCCAAAATCAATGCACATGTCCCTGTCCAGGATAAGCACCTGCTCCTGGGGAAGGACCTGCTGCGTCCTCTTCAGCACCCGCTGCAATCGGGCCAGCACCTGCCGGTAGCTGAACGGCTTGACAATATAGTCCTCGGCATAGAGGGACAACCCCTGGACAATGCTGTCCTCGGTGTCCACCGCCGTCAGCATGATTATGGGCAGGTCGATAAAGCTCTTTATTTTGCGACAGAGCTCAAAACCGTGGGTATCAGGCAACAGGAGGTCGACGATGGCAAGGTCAGGCAGCCTGGTCTTCAGCTTTTCCAGCGCTTCCCGCCCGCTGGAGGCGGTCATGACCTCAAAGCCGTCCCCCTCCAGGTTCAGTTGGAGGGAGCGCAAGACCGTTGGATCGTCATCTACGACGAGTATGACAGGAAAGTGGACTAGCACTAATCCTCTACCTTTTCCTTTCTGGTACTAGTTATTGTAAGCCGCCCACCTTACAAACCAGCTAACAACTTTCAGGAATTTTTCATTAGTTATTAATTTTTTTGTCAGGCCCACTTACTGTCATGCTAAAGCGAGTTCAGCATCCCAGGGGGATGAAGCCACCACGAGATTCCGAAACAATCGCCCATGCTCGCCGGCGAACACCATGATGCAATCAAAACGATGTCTCACAGGCAGGGCCGCCTGTGGTACCGGTATTTTCGGAGCACGTTCGGAACGGCAGTGGCAAGTGTGGCACGGCAGCCCTCATCGCAGCACCCGCTCCAGCACGTCCCAGAGGTTTTCGGTGCTGAACGGCTTGGTAATGTAAGCCGCCGCTCCGGCTTCGATACCGCGGGCCTGGTCCTCTTTCTGCGCCCTGGCGCTCAAAAAGATAATCGGAATGCCTGCGGTGGCCGGTTCGCCCTTCAAACGCCGCGCCACGTCCAGTCCATTTATGTCCGGTAACATGACATCCAGGACAATGGCGTCCGGCCTCCGTTGCCGGGCGCTTGCCAGGGCTTGTTCCCCGGTACTGGCGATGAGGACCTCTACCCCCCTGGCCCTGAGGTTCACGGCGATAGCCCTGGTGACATCGGGTTCGTCATCTACCACCAGCACCGATTTCCCCGTGTGCTCAGCCCGGGCGGCGACGGGCCCCTGGAGGGCAGACTGGGAAGCGGGCCTGTCCCCGCCTCCGCTCACCGGCGCCCGGTCGGTAGCCGGCAAGGTGAAGGAAAAGGTGGCGCCGGCGCCGGGGGAGCTCTTTACCCAGATGCGCCCGCCCATGGCTTCAACATAGGAGCGACATATGTACAGCCCCAGGCCAACGCCGGGTACCGTCCGGTGCGACGGCGTATCCGGCCGGCTGAAGCGATGGAAGAGCTTGCCTTGCTCCTCCACAGGGATGCCCGCCCCTTCGTCGGCCACCGAAACGACAACGCCCGGACGGGCGGCTGTCAGCCCCGGAGACGGGGCCGAGGGGCCGGCATTTTCGGCGCTGATGACGATGGTCGAATTCGGAGGAGAATACTTGACCGAGTTTGCCAGCAGGTTATCCAGAACATCCGCAAGTTTGTCGGGGTCCGCCAGTACCGTTGCCGTTTGTGGCGCGATCCTGACTGACAATGTTCTCGGACCGGCCTGCGGGCGGAACTCCTCGACCACCCTCTTGATAACCATCGCCACATCCACCGGCGCCGGCCTGATCTCGATCTTTCCGGCTTCTATCTTTGAGATAGTCAACAGGTCGGTTATGATCCGCGCCAGACGGTCAGAGGCGCTATTGATATTCTCCAGGAATTCGCGCTGGTCTTTCGGCTTCAATCTCAGTTCGGGCCGCAAGAGGGTCTCCACCAGGCTTTTGATGGACGTCAGCGGCGTCCTCAGTTCATGGGAAGCCCTGGCCACAAACTCGGTCTTCATCCGTTCAAGTTCCCGCAGGGTCCCGACCAGGGCCGCTTCCTTAAAGAGCCTGGAGTTCTCGATAGCGATGGCGCCCTGGTTGGCCAGACCCTGCAAGAGTTGCAGGCCGGGGATGGAAAAGGCGGCGCCGCCCTTAAAATGGTAAAGGACCAGGCTGCCGACGGGCCTGGTCTGGTAAATCAATGGTACCGCCATGACTTCGCGGGCATCGAAACCCAGGTCATCGGGATGGAGAGTGCGCAAGTTGTCGATGGAAACGGAGGGCAGGAACAGGGCGGAAAGCCTGCCGGGACTGACGGTTATTCCCTGTCCACGGTCGAAGACCTGCCCGGCGTAGTCTTCGCCGGCCTTGAGAACAAACGGAGGCAACCCCGACCTGAATCCAAAGCAGGCTGCCGAAACCAGGCTATCCTTCCCCGCATCCCACAGGAAAAGGATTCCCGCATCGGCTTCAGGGAAAAGCTCCTTCGCCTGGGCCATGATAACCTCAACCACCCTTCCCGGATCGAGACTGGCGCTGAGTTCCCGCGAAGCATCGATCAGGGCAGACAGCTCTTTGGTACGCCGCTCCACCCTGTCTTCCAGTTCCTTATGCCACCCGGCCACCTCCGCCTGCGAAGCCTTCAGCTTGGTACGCATGTTATCGAAAGCGCCGGCCAGCGTCTCAATCTCTCTTTCGCCCCTGAGCCGGATTGGCTCGTCCAGATTCCCGGAGGCAATTTTCGCCGAGGCCACGGTAAGAGCCGCTATGGGCTTGACCAGGCGCCGGGCGGCTATCCCCGTGACCACCAGGACGACCAGCAGCACCAGTCCGCTGAGGACAAAAAGCCGCTGACGCAGGATTTCCGGCAACAGGGGAACCCTGTCCGGCCTGCGCTCGACAATAATGCCCCAGGGCAAAGTCTTCAGGGGAGCGAAGGCTATGATATGCTTCTCCTCGCCGCCGGCGTCACGGCTGGTGTGGGTGAGCATGCCGGGCTTTTTTTCCTGCAGCAAAGAAAGGACATACAGAAGATGGTCGCTGTGCGAGTACAGGGCCGACCCGCTATTCTGTCCGGTCACAATAACACCGTTGTGGTCGATAACCTGAATCTGATATTCAGCGGATAAGGAAGCCAGGGAGGTTATCATCGAGGCCACGCTGGCAAGAGGGTCTATCTCCATGACCAGGGCGCCCCGGACATCATCACTATTCCGGCCCAGCGGTGTGGCGATGGTTATGGTAGGCTCACGCCGGCCGTCTTCGGGCCGGTTCTCGATAATTACGGTTCTACCCTCCTCCAGGGCGGTGCGAATGGCCGGTGATATGTTCTTTTGCTCGGCCAGGCTAATCTCCTGGTGGGGCTCAAGAAACAGCAGTTCGCCCCGTTCATCGGTTACCCCGACCCTGGAGACGTTGACCCGGGAACGGTCGTGGCACATAGTGAGACAGGTATTGGCCGGGGCTGCCGGAGATGGCTCAACTTTCCTAGTCCCCTGACCGGAAGTGAGCGTCGCCCGGGCGGCCATCTGCTCCAGCTCGCCCCTGGCATAGGCGACAGCGCCGTCAATGTTGGCCGCCAGCGTCTCCGCCAGCGTCAGCCGTTCATTCAGGGCAAGCTCGGCGCTGCTTTGCACCGCTTCCAGGCCGAGGTAGCCAAAAATGCCGAAAATCAACAGCAGTATGGTTACCGTGAATACCAGGGTCTTCTTTTCCAGTCCCAGCTTCATGGCGCTAACCGGCTAAAACTGCTCCGAAAATGTCATTGCGAGCGCAGCGAAGCAATCCCGTCAGGGCGGACTCAACAAACCCAAGAGGCGCCCGCCTCAGGCGGACGAGTGCCTCCGACAGGCTGGAAAGCCTGTCGTACCCAAATAGCGAGATTGCTTCGTCACCCTTCGCCAGCGAAGGCATTCCTCGCAATGACATTTTCATAGTCCTGTTTCCTCTCATTTTAGCCATAACACGCTAAACATACAACTTAATTTACAAAATACCCTTAAAAAAGTTACAATACCGTAAGGTGTTTTGTAAGGTTTAATTGCTATCATTAGTTAAAACGAACTAGTCCTTTTAGCCCAGCAATCGAAATAGAAAGGCAGCCCGCTTCATGGGACTCAAGTCCCGCCTCCCGGTAGTCATCGCCCTTATTATACTCCTGTCAGCGGTGATCGCTTGCAGGGAAGGTCCATATCCCATTCCCACACCCACACCTTCCTTCAACAAGACCTTTCCGCTGGTTAACGAACCTTTCCCCGAGGCCGGCGAAAGCCAGGGCCCCAACCTTTCCGCCGCCCGGGCGGTATTCAATAGCAGTTGCCTTGCCTGCCACCCCGATTCCGGCGGGGCCATCGGCCCCGCTCTCAGGAACATCGGCGCCAGGAGCGACCAGGCAACCTTTACCCGCGTGGTGCGCGATGGCACGGGAATGATGCCTCCCTTCAAGGCAGACAAGGTTTCCGACGCCGATCTGGCCGCGATCTGGGAAGTCCTCAATG
Source organism: uncultured Dehalococcoidia bacterium (assembly GCA_964518085.1). Taxonomy (GTDB): domain Bacteria; phylum Chloroflexota; class Dehalococcoidia; order JACQUA01; family JACQUA01; genus JACQUA01. The sequence continues at coordinate 8,465 of CAZFEA010000025.1, read as the reverse complement.
GCGGCGCGTCGCCCCCGGCCCAACCCGGCC
>CAZFEA010000025.1:0-8335 GCA_964518085.1 uncultured Dehalococcoidia bacterium | reverse complement strand
GCCGCGATCTGGGAAGTCCTCAATGGCGGCGCGTCGCCCCCGGCCCAACCCGGCCCGACCCCGGCGGCTACCAAACCCGCGACCACGCCGGCGCCGGCGGCTACCAAACCCGCAGTCCCACCGGCCACGGCGGCAACCCAGGGAAAGAAGGTATTCGACCAGCAGTGCAACATGTGCCATCCCGGCGGCGGCGCCGGGATGGGCCCGGCTCTAACCGGGGGAAAGACAACGGAGCAATCCTTCAAGCAGGTCGTACGCGCCGGTAAATCCCCCATGCCAGCTTATGGGACCGACAGGATAAGCGACAGCGACCTGGAAGCTATGTGGAGCTACATTAAGGACTTGAAATAATGAAGGAATGGTTATTTTTTGTCGCCGGCCTGGCGCTGCTGGGGGGCGTCGCCCTGGGACTCACCACCAGAGCGGCCAATAACACAGGGGCGGTGCAGCCCATCGCCTTCAATCACCAGAAACACAGCCAGAATCTGACCTGCACCTCGTGCCACACCACCGTGGACACCTCGGCGGCGGCCGGAATACCGCGCAAGGAGCTCTGCTGGACCTGCCATCAAGCTAAAGTCACCGAAAACCCGGAACCCGAGAAAATAAGGCAGTATGTGGAGAACAATAAGGAAATACCATGGGTACGCCTCTTTGCCGTGGCCGACGATATCGTATATACCCATCAACCCCATATCAAGGCGGGCTTCCAGTGCCAGACCTGCCACGGCGACATCGGCTCCAGCCCGGGTGGAGTCACCGGATTCGGCAAGAAGGGTTCAGGAGGAAAATGGAGCCGCGACCTCATGGACAACTGCCTGAGCTGTCACAAGGATAACAACGCGTCGACCGATTGCTATACCTGTCATAAATAAGGGACAGTTTACAAAATGCCTGAAAAAGAAAACCACGCCATCAACAGGCGCACCTTTCTCAAAATCGCCGGGGCCACCACCGCCGGATATGCCCTCTTGAAGGGCATTCCCGCCATTGGGGCCGCAACCCAGGTGGCCGCCGAGGCAGCGGAAGCCCCACTGGCCCCTCACCCCGCTAAGTGGATATCCACGGTGTGTCTGCAATGCGACGCCGCCTGCGGAATGAAAGTAAAGGTCATGGATGGCAAGGCCATCAAGATCGAGGGCAACCCCCTGTTTCCCACCAACCAGGGAGGGCTGTGCCCCAAAGGCCAGGCTGCCCTGCAGGTCCTCTACGACCCCGACAGGATTCGCACCCCCTTGAAACGCATCGGCCAACGGGGTGAAGGGAAATTCGAAGCCATCACCTGGCCAGAGGCCCTGGCTATCGCCGTGGAGAAGCTCCGGACGCTCCGCGACCAGGAACAAGCGCACACCGTGGCTTTCATGGGCGCCCGCTACCGCGGCCACATGCGCCAACTGGTAAGCCGTTTCTTAAATGCCTATGGTTCCCCCAACGATGTCGCGCTCACCGGGCTCGGCCTGGACCCGGCTTTGAAAGCTTATAACCTTTCGCAGGGGAGCGAAGGGCATTTGGCCTTCGACCTGGCCAATGCCAATTACATCATCTTCTTCGGCGCCGCCTGGGCTGAAGCCTGGCGACCGAATGTCGAAGTCGCCCGCCTGATGGCCCATCTGCGACAGGGCCGGCCGGGCATTCGCACCAAGGTCGTCCAGGTCGATGTGCGGCTGTCCGTATCGGCCGCCAAAGCCGATCAACAGGTCTACATCAAGCCGGGCACCGACGGCGCCCTGGCGCTGGGTATGGCCCACGTGATCGTCAAGGACAAGCTCTACAACCAAGAATTCGTCGCCGGCAATTGCTTCGGCTTCGAGGACTGGCAGGACCAATCAGGAAGCCGGCACACCGGCTTCAAAACCCTGGTGCTCCGCGACTATTCACCGGCTGCAGTGGCCAGGATCACCGGCGTCAGCGAGGCGGCCATCGTCACCCTGGCCAGGGAATTCGCCCGCTACCAGCCTTCCCTGGCCCTGGGCGGAAGGGGCGCCGGTGGGCATACCAACGGCACCTACAACCAGTGGGCGGTCCACTGCCTCAACGCCCTCGTCGGCAATTTTGGAAAACCAGGCGGCATCCAGCAACGGCAGGCGCCTCCCTTCAAGCCCTGGCCGGAAGTCACCAGAGATGAAGTTGCTATCAGGGGTCTGGCCCAGCCACGCCTGGACAAGGCCGGCACTGTCCAGTACCCCCTGGCCAACGGCATCGGCAGGGCTTTCACCGAGAGCCTGCAGAGCGGCTCGCCTTACCCGGTCAACGCCCTATTTCTCTATTACATCAACCCCGCTTACAGCCAGATCGAGAGCCAGGCATTCACCCGGGCCCTGTCCCGGGTGCCCTTCATTGCCAGCTTCTCGCCATTCAAGGATGATACCACGCTCCATGCCGATCTCGTCCTTCCCGACAGCACTTTCATGGAAAGATGGGATGACGAGACCCCTGCCCCCACCCCTGGTCATGCCATGGTCGGCCTGCGCCAGCCGGTGGTCGAGCCGCTGTACGATACCGCCAACAGCGGAGACGTGATAATCACCCTGGCTCACATGCTCGGAGGCAGCACCGGCGACTCCTTCCCGTGGAAAAGCTACCGGGGAGCATTCCAGGACGCTTTGCTCGGAGTGGCCCAGAAACAGCGGGGCAGCCCCAGGGCGGGCAACTTTGCCGAGTTCTGGGAGAAAACCCTTGCCCAGGGCGCCTGGTGGGATAACCCGGAGTTGTCCTCCGCTCCTTTTGTATTCAATACCCCTTCCAGGAAATTCGAATTCTACTCTCAGACCCTGCACAACAAGCTGGAATTCCTCGCCCTGAAAGAAGCAGCGGCAAAAGGGGTTTCCCCCGAGGCAGCCATGGACAACCTTGTCCAGGGGTTGCACATCGAAGCCCGGGGAGACGACCGTTTTCTGCCCCATTTCGAGCCGCCCCGCATCTCCGGCGATCCGCAGCAATTTCCTTTTTACTTCAACACCTACAAACCGATGATGCTCGCCCAGGGCCGCGGCGCCAACACCCCGTGGCTGCTGGAGAGCTACGGCGCCCATGTCACCAATAGCTGGGGCAACTGGATCGAATTGAATCCCCAAACCGCCCGCAAGCTTGGTATTACCAATGGCAGCACCGTATGGGTTGAGTCACCCCAGGGCAAATTCAAGGTCAGAGCCAAAATATTTGCCGGGGCCATGCCCGAAGTGGTAAACATGCCGGTCGGGTTCGGCCACAAAGGGTGGGGACGATGGGCGGCCGACGGAGGAGCCAATCCCAACACCGCCATGGCATCGGACCTCGACTACCTGGCCGGCAGCCCGGCATGGGGCGCCACCAGGGTAAATATCTATAAGGCAACGGATTAGTCATGTCATCGTCAACTGAGCAACAAACCGGGGTACGCCTGGGCATGGTAATCGACCTGGACAAGTGCACAGGTTGCCAGGCCTGTGTTGTGGCTTGCCGGGCCGAGAACAACATCCCTGTGGCCGGTCCCGACCAGGCGGCCAAAGGCCGGGGCATCTTCTGGATGCACCTGCTGCCCATAGTTGAGGGCGAATTTCCCCGCGTCAAACAAAAGTTCATTCCGCAGCCCTGCAATCACTGCGACGAGGCTGCCTGTGTAAAAGTCTGTCCGGTGAATGCCACCTACAAGAACCCCGACGGGCTGATCGCCCAGATATACACCCGCTGCATCGGCTGCCGTTTTTGCACCGTAGCCTGCCCCTATACCAGGCGTTATTTCAACTGGTTTACGCCGGAGTGGCCCGAGGAAATGAAGGCCCAGTTGAACCCCGAGGTTTACGTGAGGACCCGCGGCGTGGTGGAAAAATGCACCTTCTGCAGCCAGCGCGTCCGCGCCGGGAAAGACCGGGCCAAACAACAAAACCGCCCGTTACAGGACGGAGACATCATTCCAGCCTGCATGGAGACCTGCCCCACCGGGGCCATCCACTTCGGCAATCTCAACGACCCGGAAAGCATGGTGGCCCAGTTGGCCAGGAGTCCCAGGGCCTTCCGCCTGCAGGAGGACCTTGGCACTGAACCCAAGGTTATTTATCTGACCGAAGGAGAATGGCGTGGACAAGCATAGCCAGGCCCCTGACCGGGACGCGCCAGTTTTTCAGCCGATATTTCATACCAGCCGCGCCTTCTGGATTGTCGCCGGGGCCCTCTTCGCCCTGGTAGTCTGGGGATTTTCCGTCTGGTTTTACCAGATGTACCGCGGCCTGGGCATAACCGGGCTGGGCAGGCCGGTGTACTGGGGCATGTACATAACCAACTTCGTCTTCTTCGTCGGCATCAGCCATGCCGGCACCCTGATTTCAGCCATCCTCAGGGTCACCAGGGCGGGCTGGCGGCGGCCGATTACCCGGGCCGCCGAAGCCATCACCGTATTCGCCCTCATGGTCGGCCCGACCAATATCATTATCGACCTGGGAAGGCCGGACCGGATGTTTAACATATTCATCTTCGGCCGGTTCCCATCTCCGCTGCTCTGGGACGTAATGTCCATCACCACCTATTTCACCGGCAGCATCGTTTACCTCTTCCTGCCGCTGGTGCCGGATATCGCCCTGGTCCGCGACCGTATGTCGCCGACCGACTGGCGACGGCCATTTTACCAGGCGCTATCCCTGGGGTACTCCGGCACCGAACTGCAGAAGAAGCGGCTGGGCCGGGCCATCAATATCATGGCCATCTTCATCATACCCCTGGCCATTTCGGTCCACACCGTGGTATCCTACGTCTTCGCCATGACCATCCAGCCGGGCTGGCACGCCGCCATCTTCGGTCCCTACTTCGTCATGGGAGCCATCTATTCCGGAATCGCCTCGCTGATTATCGCCATGGTAATCCTGAGAAAGGTGCTCCACCTGGAGGATTTCCTGAAACCCATCCACTTCAACAACCTGGGCATTTTGCTCCTGTGCTTCACCCTGCTGTGGTTTTATTTCACCGGCGGTGAAGTGCTTACCACCTTCTACGGTAACGAGCATTCGGAAATGGCCGTGCTGAGGGCCAAGTTCTATGGAGACTTCATGTACCTGTGGTGGGTAATGGTCACCTTCGCCTTCGTCTTGCCGTTCTTTATCCTGGCCTTCCGCAAGACCAGGACCATCACCGGATGCTTGATTGCCTCCATACTGATCAATATTGGAATGTATCTCGAGCGCTACACCATCGTCGTGCCTTCGCTGGCCAACCCCCGCTTGCCCTGGGACAGCATAGTCTATACCCCGAGCTGGGCCGAAATATCAATTACCGCCGGGCTGTTTTCCGGCCTGGCCTTCCTCTACGTGGTCTTCACCAAGCTATTCCCCATAGTTTCCCTCTCGGAAATCAGGGAAGGCGAGGAAGAGGAAGAAGAAAAAGCCAAGCACCATGCGGCGCAGGCGGCCGCCCATGCCGGGCCGGGGGTTAGGAGATAGAGACAGGAGATAGAGATAGAGATAGAGATAGAGATAGGAGACAGAGATAGAGAACATTGAAGACAGAATGGGTGGGGCGCTTCTGTCTTCTGACTTCTGTCTTCTGACTTCTGACTTCTGTCTTCCGGCTACTGACTACTGATTACAATAACAGGAGGTAAAGCATGACAAATTTACTGCCTATCGTGGTGGTGGTGTTGCTGGCCCTGGTCTGGATCGCCCTTGGGGTCAAAACCGTCCGTCAGTGGGAAACAGGCATCCTGCTCCGCTTCGGAAGATTTGTCGGCCTGAGACGCCCCGGTTTCAACCTCATCATCCCCGGCGTCGACAACCTGGTCAAGGTCAGCCAGCGGGTCATAACCATCGTCCTTGAGCCGCAGGAAGTCATAACCAGGGACAACGTCACCATCAAAGTTGACGCCGTTGTCTACTTCAAGGTGGTAGACCCGGCCAAGGCCGTCATTCAGGTGGAAGACTATTTCAATGCCACCACCCAGATAGCCCTGACCACCCTCCGCAGCGTGCTCGGTCAGTCGGACCTGGATGAACTCCTGGCGCACCGGGAAAAGATCAACGACCGGCTGAAGACCATTATCGACGAGCAGACCGAAGAGCCCTGGGGCGTCAAGGTCACCGTGGCCGAAGTCAAAGACGTACTGCTGCCGGAAAACATGCAAAGGGCCATGGCCCGGCAGGCTGAAGCCGAAAGAGAGAAGCGGGCCAAGATCGTGCATGCCCAGGGTGAGCGCGACGCAGCGGTAACCCTGGCCGAGGCCGCCGGCGCCCTGGAAAAGCACCCCGCCGCGCTGCAACTGCGGTACCTCCAGACCATGGTGGAAATGGCCGGAGAGCGCAACAGCACCATCATCCCCATTCCCGTCGAGGTGCTGAGCCTGGCCAAAGGACTGGCCGCCCTCCAGTCCGACGGCCAGCCGTTGAAAGTAAAGTAGCAATTAGCAAGTAGCAATTAGCAATTGGCTATTAGCTGTTAGCCGTTAGCTATAAGCTGTAAGCTGTGCGGCATTTAGCCTTATGGGGCGAAGGGGGCTAATTGCTAATCGCTAACGGCTAATCGCTAATCGCTAATCGCTAACCGCTAATCGCTTAAAGGAACTCACCATGTCAAAGCGTAGAAAAGGACTGCTCATTTCCTCGGCTATCGGTCCGGGACTGGCCATCTTTGGCGCCATTCAGTTGTTCAAAGTAGAGGCCGTCTGGCTCTTCTTATATTTTGCTTTTATCTTCACCCTTATCTCGTTCATGCTTGCCTCCACCTTCGTGGAATGGAACGAAAAGCCGGACCTCCCCCGCCGCCGCTTTTTTGAAAGATCGCGCCTGAAACGGTAGCCACATCCTGTAGGGGCGAGCCATCGGGCGCCGGCGGTACCACAGGCGTCCTCGCCTGTGAGACAACGTCCGCTCCAAGAATCCCGGTCCCACAGGCGGCCCTGCCTGTGGGACATCCTTCCCGGTTGAACAGTGAATATAAACGCCCGGTGGCCGGTCAATTCCAAAAGGCGCGCGGCCCGCCTCAGGCGGATGCCACTACCCCTCCCACCGCTAAGGGAGCTGTCGCCATATCCTTTCCCATGAGAGAGCTGTAGCCGCGGGCCGTTGGCCCGCCCTTGCATTTCCGGTGATGCGATAGCAGGCACAAAAAACGTGCCTGAGCCGGCTAATTCCATTTCGGTCGGTTTGAGAGCGGGCCAGCGGCCCGCGGCTACGGACCAGGCACCCGGCGGATGCCACCACGCCTCCTACCGCTGCTCGTACCACCCGTCCCGCAACTGGGCCAGCATCTGGCCGATGAACAGGGCGTCGGTAATGGTGATCGTATCCCCCGGCAGCGAGCCGGCGACATAGTCATGCCGTACCCCGGCGGCATTTACCGCTGCCACGTATTCCAGGCTATTCTCGTTGGCCCCCTCCCCCAGTCCCCTCAACCCAGCCAGATGCTGCGCTATCACCAGGGCATCGGCTATAGTCACCTGCCCGTCGGGCAGGGCATCGCCGCGCCTGAAGGTGAGGCTGACCACCGAGTCCCTGGGGGTGACCACCCCGCTGCTCAGGGAAAGCGTGGCCGCATCCAGGGTCACCGTGTACGAATCATCCTTGCTGCCGGTGAGTTTGGGATACAGCCTGGCAAAATAGGCCGGTGTCTGGCCGTCGGCCCCCGGCTTTACCGACCCGGTGGCGTCGAAGGCATTGAACAGCGTCTTGGTGCCCCCCGAGGTGTTGGCGTTGATGGTCATCGAGCCGAAAGGCGGCTCGGGGGCGCCGCCGTAGATGCTGACCCCGGCCGCCGGGTATGACAGCGACATGTCGAAGGCGGCATAGCCCTCCGAAAGGACAATCGTCGCGTCGGTGGCCGGGTTGCGCACCCGCTGCACCCCGGCGCCTCCGAGCTCGTCGGCAACGTCCTCGTCGCGGCCGTGCGCCGGTGCGGCCTCCCGGCAGGGACCTTCTCCCTGTTGTTCGACGACAGCTTCGAGGTCGGGCAGGCTCTCGTGGGTCATCCGCTGATCCAGGGCGTCGGCTTCACGGGCTCGCGGGCCGGAGGCGAGGCCCTGCGGCGCCTCGCCGCCGCGCGGCCACAGCCCATCCCCGTTTACGCGGAGATGGGCAGCATCAACCCGGTGGTGGTGCTACCGGGGGCGCTGCGGGAGCGCTGCGCCGCCATCGCCGAAGGCCTGCACGCCTCCTTCACGCTGGGGGTCGGGCAGTTCTGCACGAACCCGGGCGTCGTCCTGCTCGAGGCCGGGCCGGACGCCGACGCCTTCGCCCGGCGGCTGGCGGAGCGGACGCAGGCGACTCCGGCCGGCCCCATGCTGGCCCAGAGCATCGCCTCGGCGTACCGGGAGGGCCTCGACCGACTGCGTCGATGCGGGGCGACGGTCAGAGAACGAGGTCATCGACGCCGTGGGCCC
>CAZFEA010000024.1:12332-16152 GCA_964518085.1 uncultured Dehalococcoidia bacterium | reverse complement strand
CCAGGGCCTGAGCCACCTCTCGCTTCAGTTTTTTACTCTGGCTCTGGCTGAGTACCCCCAGGAGTTCCACGGCCTGGGCGCGCAGGCTCAGATCCCGGTCGCCGAGGGCTTTGACCAGGACGGCGGTGGTGGCCACAGTCTTTTCCTTGCCCAACAGAGGCACATACTTGACCGGCGGATAGGTGCGCAGGCCACAGGCAGTCGCCACGGACAGCCAGGCGCTCAGGAGCACCAGGACGCCCCCGGCGCCGCCGCCGGCGGTGGCCAGGCCCAGCGCCCGGCCTCTTTTCCGGACGAACCACCTGGCGACGGAACTTACCGAGGTAGTATGACCGCAGGCGCTTCCCCCCAGGGAGATCACAGCAAAGGAGGCATACAACATGAACATGGAATCGACCATCCCCAGCATCACCAGTCCCAGGGAACACAACACAATCCCGGACAGGAATAGCAGTCTCGGCCCAAACCGGTCGAAGGTGAAGCCCAGCAATGGGCTTACGATGCCGGATTCCAGGGAGCGCACTGAGTAGGCTCCGGCTATGTCAGCCCGCTTCCAGCCAAATTCGGTTACGATGCTATCGAAATAGGCGCTCAGCGAGTAATAGCTTATGCCCCCGGTAACAAAAACGATCCCGGCGCTGGCCAGCGCCACCCACCAACCGTAGAAAACATGTCTCTTTATTCCTAAATGAATTATAGTTCTCCCGGATGGCAATTATGTCACAACCGGGATTGAAGATTCAATAGCGAACAGGCTTAACCCTGATTTCGGGCATAGGGTAGTGCCGGATATTTTTGGTAGCCAATTCCAGTCCTTGCGCCACCGCGGTAGCGGCTATGAGACAATCGTCAAGCTCAAGTTCAAATCGGCTTGTTTCCGAGGCCCCAGGGCCTGGGCGTTTTGCCTTTCTGGATGTGGCGCCGCCTTTATGTTCTCGTTTAAACCTTCCGGCTATCTCGGCGATTTCCCCGGTTACCGGCACAACGATCAAGCTCTCTATGAGCCTGGTCGTTATTTCGTATTCGGATTCCCGCATTCCGGCGTGAATTTCAGCTACGGTAATAGCCGAACATCTCTGTGGAGAATCGGCAGGCAGCGAATGCAAGAAATCTCTGGCTTCTTTTTTTCCGCGAAGAAGGTCGATAAGAATATCCGTATCCAGTAACATCGGGCTTAACTCTTCTGTCTTTTTATTCTTGAGGACTTTCTCAGCCGGCGTACGAACTGCTCGGCGCCTTCTTCCAGTTCTGGGTGGTCTTCCCGTTTCCATGCGCCAAAGGCATTGTCTACGGCGCGGCGAAACCTCAATTTCATCAGTTCGTTTCTGATGGCGCTGGCTACCAACTCGCTTTGCTGGCCCTTTGGCACCTGTCGCCGCAATTCCTCCAGCAGATCTTCGGGAAGAGAGAAATTGGCCTGTTTTCGTTTAGTTTGCATATTTGCCGTCCTTTAAATAAATATATTAATATGCCTATATGCTAGCCTATAACAATGTTGTAGTCAAGATAAGAGTTTGACCGAGCCGGATATTTATGGTCAAGGGCAAGATCATCATGTTCGATCCCACCATCGCCGGGGCCGCTTCCCGCTGGGTCGCCGTGGTGGCCGACAAGTACATGGGAATCGAGTTTATGAAGGAATTTGCCAGGAATGAACCGGTCATTACCCGTGACTACTGGCTACAGCTGGGTCAGCGAGGAAGAGGACTTCCTGCTCAAGATCAGGGAATATCAGACGCAGTCAAGGACGATTTTTGCCGCTTCGTTGAAGTAGCGGCTTCGCTTCCTCCCCCTTTGAAAAAGGGGGACTGAGGGGGATCGCTCCTATCCGGTAGGCAGGGTGAAGGAGAAAGTGGACCCGCGCCCGGCCTGGCTGGTTGCCCAGGCTTCTCCGCCCTGGCTTTCCACTAGCTGTTTGACTATTGCCAGGCCGATTCCGGAGCCGCCGGTGGCGTGAGACCGGGATGGGTCGGCGCGGTAGAAGCGTTCGAATATGTGCGGCATGTCTTTTTCGGCGATCCCGGGGCCGGTGTCCGCCACCTGGAACGTGACCCACCCCGCCCCGGGCGAGGAGACCTCGCGGCTACGGATTTGCGGGGAAACCCCGCGGCTATGGGCTGGCGAGGAAACTTCGCCGCCACGGGCCCTGGGGGATGCCGCCCCCGGGGTAGCGGTGACCGTTATCCGGCCCTCTTCCGGGGTATAGCGCAGGGCGTTGTCCAGCAAATTGTGCAGCACCTGCTCCAGGCGGTCGGGATCGGCCCTTACCTGGGGCAGGTTGGCCGGTATTTCGGTTGCCAGAGATATCTTTTTGGCAGCAGCCGCGGTTTGCCGGGAGGCGGCGACGCGGCTGACCACCGGGCCGGCGTCGACAGACTCGAGGTTGAGTTCCAGTTGCCCTGCCTCAGCCAGGCTCAAGGTGCGCAGGTCTGAGACCAGGCGGGAGAGACGCAACACTTCGTCATGCAAAACTCCCAGGCGGGCAGGGCTGGCTTCTACAATCCCGTCCTGCATCGCTTCCAGGTCTCCCTGGAGCACCGTCAGGGGCGTCCGCAGCTCGTGGGCGATATCGGCGATCATGTTGCGGCGCAGTTCCTCGTTCCTGGCCAGTTTGTCCGCCATGGAATTAAAAGCCCGTCCCACCTCACCTATCTCGTCGTGGGACGTTACTTCTACCCGTTGCTTCAAGTTGCCGGCGGCAAGTTCTCGGGTAGCCGCGGTAAGGCGTCGCAAAGGGAGGACAATCTGTCGCGCCAGCAAAATGGCGGTAACCAGGGCCAGACCGATGGTGGCGATGCCGGTCCACACGAGAGAGCTACGAAGGTTTCCCAGGAACTTTTGCTCAGGCTCTCCCAGGGCGCCCATCATCCCCATCATGTTGCGACCATAGCCCATCATCCCACCCATCATTCCTTCCATCATCCCCTGCATCCGCCCGATAAGCTCCAGGTACGACGTGAATTCGATGCTGGCGGCCCGGTTAATGACGACCGCCAGAACGGCGATGCTCAATGCCGCCACTGAGACAAAGGATATTATCAGTTTGAGAGTGAGGCTGCGCATGGTAGGTTGTAGTTGCTAGCCAGAGCGCCCCGATGTATCGGGACGCGGCGGCTCGCCCTTTGGTTTGGATAAGATACCGCTCAATCCCTATGGACCCAGCTTGTAGCCGACGCCGTGCAGCGTGCTGATGGCGCAATCCCCATATCTCTGCCCGGCGCCCAGCTTCTGGCGGAGGTTCTTGATGTGGGTATCGATGGTCCGGTCGTAGACGTCATAAGCCACTCCCAGGGCGGCATCCAGGAGCTGGGCGCGGGTGAAGACCTTGCCCGGATATTCGGCGAGGGTGGTCAGTATTTTGAACTCGGTGTTGGTGAGATCAACCTTCTTGTCATGGCAAAAGACCTCGTGACTATCCAGGTCGATCATCAGTTCGTGGACGCTTAACCTGTTTCTGGTTGTCGGAGCTGATGCCCGGCGCAATACCGCCTTGACCCTGGCCACGACTTCCCTGGGGCTGAAGGGCTTGGTCACGTAGTCGTCGGCGCCCAACTCCAGGCCCACCAGTTTGTCAGCATTTTCGGTCTTAGCCGTCAGCATTATTATGGGCACATTCAAGGTGCGACGTACCTGGCGGCAGACCTCCAGGCCGTCGATTTCCGGCAGCATCAGGTCAAGGATGATGAGGTCTGGCTTTTCTCCCCGGGCCAGCTCCAGGGCCTGCCTCCCGTCGCCGGCGACTACCACCTGGTAGCCATCCTTTTCCAGATAAGCCTTCAATATGTCTACGATGCGTGGTTCGTCATCAACGACCAGGATT
>CAZFEA010000024.1:7860-12232 GCA_964518085.1 uncultured Dehalococcoidia bacterium | reverse complement strand
GAAGAAGTGGCGCCGGTTATGGTTACCGGGTCCAGCCGCCGAAGCCGCTACCCATCATCCCGCCGCCGCCCATCATGCCTGGCCCGAAGCCGCCGCCCATCATGCCCGGCCCGAAGCCACCGCCCATCATGCCCGGCCCGCCCATCATGCCGCCACCCATCATTCCGCCTCGCCCCATCATGCCGCCATACCCGCCACCGTAGCCGCCCGCGCCTGGGGCATAGCCCTGGCCCGGTGTAGTGGTGGTTGCAGATGTCCGGTCAATGAACGCGTTGGCGCCGGCGGTTTCCTGCTGCAGGACGGCGTCGAACTGGGCCTGGGTCAGATAGCCATATTTCAGTCTCAGTTGAAGGGTATCCTTCACCGGAGCCAGGACGGCGTCCAATAATGCCTGCCTGGTTATGTTCTTGCCCTGGGCTATTTGCGCCAGCGATTTGCCGCTCTGCAACTGCGTCCTCAGGTCTTCGGGCGCCAGCCCCAAGAAGGCTGCGATTCTTTGCAGATCAGGCGTGATGTAGGCGCCCGCCTGTCCTGTGCCGTCGCCCATCATGGGGCAGCCCCATTCGTCGCCGGCAGCCGGACCAACCTGGTTCGGGCCAACCCCGAAGACGCTGGCCGCCAGCGCCGGCACGCCAAAAAAGAGACCACCCAGGACGGTAACCGTCAGGGCTAAGATTACTGCGAGCTTTTTCATGACTCAGACTCCTTTCAGAATAATTGACTTTCGTTGGTTTAATGATAAGCGGCAAATGTGAAGGAAATATGAAGAGGTTGTGATAGTTTTGTGATATTTTTCAGGCTTCAAGGCCAGTCTTTTGAGATATAATCGAATGGGCATGAGAATTATTCTTTATACGGGCAAGGGTGGCGTGGGGAAGACCAGCGTGGCCGCGGCGACCGCGGTGAAGGCTGCCAGGATGGGATACAACACCATCGCCATCAGCACCGACATCGCCCATAGCCTGGCTGATTCCCTGGAAACCAAACTGGGATCGGAAGCGGTCCAGGTTGCCGACCGGCTCTGGGCGCAGGAACCGGATATCGGTGAGAGCATCAAGACACACTGGAGCACGGTGCAGGAATGGCTTTCGGCGATAATGGCCTGGAAGGGAATGACCGGCATGGTCGCCGAAGAAATGGCCGTCCTTCCGGGCATGGAGGAACTGACCAATCTGCTGTTCATCACCGATTACTATGAAAAGAGAAGCTATGATGTAATCATCGTCGATTGCGCGCCTACCGGAGAAACCCTGCGCTTGCTGAGCTTTCCCGAGGTCTTGCGCTGGTGGATGGAAAAACTGTTTCCTATCGAGCGCAAGGCGGCGGGGCTGATCCGCCCGCTGGTCAAGACCTTTTCAGACATACCGATGCCGGAAGACGCGGTTTTTGCGGCGGTGGATGACCTTTTCAAGGAGGTGGGAAAGATGCACCGCCTGCTTACCGACAATGAGCTGACCACGGTCAGACTGGTGGTAAATCCGGAGAAGATGGTCATCAAGGAAGCGCAGCGCTCCTATACCTATCTCAGCCTCTATGGGTACCACACCGACATGATAGTATGTAACCGCGTTATTCCCCCTGAGGCCGGCGAGGGATATTTCAGCCAGTGGAAAGAAATCCAGCGCAAGCACTTGCAGACCATCCACGAGGCGTTTTCGCCCGTGCCGATTTTGAATGTTCCCCTGTTCGATAAAGAGGTAGTGGGACTGCAAATGCTTGACGCCATGGGTGAGCGTACCTTCGGCAGTGACGATCCCACCAGGGTATATTTCAAGGGAAAAGCCCACGAAATCGAAAAACGCAACGGTTTTTACACCCTTTCCCTGGAATTGCCTTTTGCTACAAGGGAGGATATTTCCATAATGCAAAGCGGCGACGAGCTGGTAATCCAGGTGGGTAAATACAAACGCAACATCATCCTGCCCCGGGCTTTGATAGGGATGAATGTCACTGAGGCCAAATTCGTGGCATCGAGCCTGAACGTCAAGCTGGAGCACAAGATCGAACACAAGTAAAAAACTGGTTTCCTCTCCCCTTGTGGGAGAGGATTAAGGTGAGTGGGTCACCCTCACCCTGACCCTCTCCCGTCAATGGAGAGGGAAGCAAGAGGACACCCTCACCCTGACCCTCTCCCGTCAATGGAGAGGGAACTATGAGACGGAGGATAACATTGAGCGAAAAGATACTGGAAATCGAGCGTTCCGCAGACAACGAACTGGTAATTCGTTTGAGGCGCCCCAAACTGGGACTGATGAGGGACGATACGGCGGAACACCTGCGAACGGCACGCAAAGAGCTACTGCTGGCGGTCAGGGGTGTGATCGATGCCGCGATTCGTTGCACCGAGGAGGAGGAAAAGGCCCGCGGGGAGGGGCGGAAGAAGATTGAAGTTCAGTAAAGCAGGGACTTGAATTCCTCGTAGCTTGAAACCCCGGAGATGGCCCTGGAAAATACTCCCAGGGTGGCATACTTTTGCCGCACTTCCTTAAGTTGTCCGGCGATGGGGCTGGATGAAGATGGCGATGCCGAGTAGCTGCCATGGAAAGCAAAATATGCCTGGTTGAGCTTGCGGATCAAGTATCCGTGGCTGGCAAGGAACTGCCGGCGCTCTTCCATGTAGGATTCGGCTTTTTCAATCTCTCCCTTTGCCAGGTAATCGTCCACCGTCAGCCGTATTTGCCGCATCTCCTTGTTGAAGTTGAAGCCTGACTCCTGCGGCGCTGCCTTCCTGGCGCCGGCCTTTTGCCGGACGATGCCGTATTCTTTCAACACCGCGTCGGCTATCTCGCCCCCGATAACGTCCGCAGCGCTTTCATTCAGGGTCAACATGGTGTAGTCGCTGCCGTAGGTGCGCCCCAGGGGGCGGAAGAAGAGGTAGTGGTGGGTCCACTCGTGGGCTGCGGTCATGACGGTGAATTCGAGGTTGGCCGAGTCGGTCACCATGGCCGGATAAGTGGCCACCCCGCCGATGTTGTCCACCAGCGCCGAGTAACCCAACTTCTCCTGTTTGCCCTCGATCTGGTCCATCTCCTCCGCGGTTTGCGGCGCCTTGATAAGCATGGAATCTTTTATCTGGATCCTGTCGCGCGGGGAAATAATGAGCACCTTGGGCAAGGGGGTCAGCTTGAAGTCAACCGGCGGGAAGAAGATGCTGAAGCGCGGGAAGGGCCACTGGAGATCGATTGCCTCGCGGCGGACTACCTCGGCAATCTGCTGCTCGATCACCATTTCCACGTGGTCCCTGGTTGAGGCACGCTTTTCATCGGTCTGGGCCAGCTCCTGTTTCAGCAAGGTCACATCGGTGACCCCGGACGAAGGCCCCTGTATCTGGTAAACTTCAAGCTGGCGACGGATTTCGGTGGCCCTGGCGCTCAGGCGGAAGTATTCCCTGACCGTGTCCAGCCGGTCGGTGGAAGAGGCCGCGGCCACCGGTCCCATAGCGAAAAGCTGGTGCTGCGTCTTCTTCAGGGCGTTCTGGACGCCCCATCCGGCGATGCTGAAGTAATAGGGCCGGGCGGCGCCGAAGAAACTGTCGGCCTTGACCGGGGGCGTTGTCTGGGCGAAAAGTATGACCCCGAGCATGCCGATCAAGAACCAGCGCCGCTTTAATATGCTTAAGGCTCGTTTGAGCCGGTGATTGCGGTTCATAAGTCTTCAGGAATGTCATTGCCCGGACTGGCAATGACAGTTTCCTGAAATCATGGTAAAGCAGAGACCGGAGAGTGTCAAATAAATCCATGCCCGCCGCCGAGCACCATTATGCAATGAAAACGATGTCTCACAGGCAGGGCCGCCTGTGATACCGGCATTTTCGGAGCATCAAAGTGAACTACCGGCTGAAGACTTCCCTTGCTACCCCGATGGAGGTATCCTTGCTGAAAACGGTGAAATCTTCGTCGGCAAGGTAGGCTTTCTCTCCGGGGATGGGCACCCTGCCGGGGTCGATGCCCTCGGTGCTGACTCCCAGCCGCGTCGCCGGCTGACCAAATTCCCGGCTGAAGGCCCTCTGTCCTTCGGTCGAGAGCAGCCAGTTGACCATCACCACGCCAGCACTGGCGTGCGCCGGCTTTTCCACCAGTCCGATGACGCTGGCGGCCGGGGCCAGCGAACCGCCTTCCTGCAGCCTGGCCCATTTCAACGGGGCCCCTGAAGCGATAAACTCCGATACCAGGGATACCGTGGGCGCGATAGCTATGGCATATTTCCCCCTGGCCAGACCTTCTACTTGCAGACGCCCGTCCCGGGTTACGGCCATTTCCTGCTGGGCCATGAGACGCTGGAAGAACTTCTTGCCTTCCTCGACGCCCAGGGCGTGCTTCAATACGAACGTCACCCAGTTGATGCCGCTGCCGCCGCCGGTGGTGGGATCGAA
>CAZFEA010000024.1:0-7850 GCA_964518085.1 uncultured Dehalococcoidia bacterium | reverse complement strand
GGGTCCAGCAAATCGGCGTAGGACTTGATCTGGCCTTCCTTGACCAGGTCGGAGTTCACCAGGATATAGGACTGGTAACCGACGGTGAGCGGCACCAGCAGATGGTCTTTGTCGAAGTAGGGCGGTGTCCCCGCCGGCCAGGCTTTCGGGTCGGCTACTTCGGAAAGCAGCAAATGGGGCGCCATCGGGGTGTAAACGCCGTTTTCTTTGAGCGTCAGGCTGGAGTCCGGCCCCATCAGGGTCAGGTCGGCCAGGAAGATGTTGGACCGCCTTTCGAAAATCAGTTTCTGGGCTGTTTCCGTGCCGCGGCCGGTGACGAATTCAACGGAGATGCCATACCTGTTCTCCACGGTTCGGGAAAGGGCATCGCGAAGGTTCGCCGCCAGGGCGCCGGCATAGACCACCACTTTACCTTCTCTTTTGGCCCCGAGGACGGCATTATTCCATCCTTCTGGCTCCTTGCCCGCAACCACTCCCGTTCCCGGTGGTGGGGACTTCTGGCCTGGGGCCGGCGCTGCCCCCGGGCCTCCACAGGCCAGAAGTGTCTGGGCCAGGACGAAGATGGAAATCAGGGAAAACACCTTTAGCATGCGATAGCTCCTTACCAATGAAATATCAAAATGCAGAATGCAAAAACAGATGGAACCACGAATGAACACGAATTAACACGAGTCCATTCGTGTTAATTCGTGGTTCCTGGTTACCACAGTCGTGAAAGGGGGCAGATTGCCCCCGGCGCGGAAACCGCGCGGCTACGTCCGGTACGACAGGCTTTCTAGCCTGTCGCTGCCGGCCGGAAAGCCTGCAGCACCGGAAAGGGAAAGGGGACCCTTTCATATTTTTCCGGTCTTACCGGGTAGCGATAGATGGGTATGGCCTGCCGCCGCGACCTGATGGCCCTGCGGTCCCGGTTAAGGACGATCCGGGTGAGCCAGTTGGCATCATCCCGGTAGGGGAAATCGGCCCTGATGTTGCAGCCGCGGCACTCCTCTCTTTCCCTGCTGGCGGTGAAAACAAGCTGCGCCGCCAGGAGGTAATTCCGCGTCTTGTGTGCCCTGGCCAGCTCGTGGATGTCCCCAGCCCTGACCGGCTGCCGGCGCAGCTCCTTTATTCTGGCTAAAATCCCGTCAATGCTCCGGGCGGTCCGGAAGACGGAAACAGCGGCCGGGCTGATATACTCCTGCAAGCCGTACCACAAGTCGTCTGGCGGCATGCCGGCCTTTTCTTTCAGCGGGCATGGGATTTCCCTGATGAACCTGTTGATCTGACTCTTGTTTGGCTGCGCGTCCACCTCCCTGGCGAACCTGGCGGCATATTCCCCGGCGCGATAGCCTTCGACGCAGCACTCAGCCAGGTTCATGCCGCCCACGGAATAGGTGCCATGGCCGGGGTAGCCGCCGGCTTCGCCGGCGACATAAAGACCCGGCACTGTAGACTCGCAGCAGAGGTTATGCCGTACGCCTCCGCCGAGGAAGCGTATGAAACCGGAGGTGATATTGATCTCCGGTTTTCCGTGCTTGAGGCCCACGCCGTCCCTTTCCAGCAATTGTATGTTGCGGGTGGTGGCGGGCAGGTCGCTGAGCTTTTGCATATCGTCCGCGGTCAGGTGGGTCAGGTCCATGTAAGTAGGTCCATTCCCCTTGAGGTGCTCGGAAAGGATGGACAGGCCCAGGGTCTGGCGGGGAGAGCGCTCTTTCAGCCGCGGCTCGTAGCTTTCCATGAACCGCTCGCCGTTCCGGTTGCGCAGCACCATGCCGTAGCGCTGGAAGCTGTTGAGATGCACCTCGATCCATTTCTTGCCGAAGGCCATTTTGTCGAAGCACCGGGCAAACTCCATACCGGTCAGTTCGGCCCCCGCCAGGAAGGACTGGCAGATGCCGTCTCCCGCCAGGTCGAAATGGCCGGCGCCTCCGGTGGTAACTATCGTAGCCCGGGCGGAGATAACCGCCGGCTCCCCCGACCGGGTATGGAAGCCAACCACCCCGGTCACCCGGCCCTTTGTCGGGTGGCAACCATCGGACGTCAGCAACCGGGTCACCATGAAACGGTCCAGCAGGGATACGCCCCGTGCTTCCAGGTTCTTCCTGAAACAGGCCATCATCTGCAGGCTGTTCACCGTGGACAGGCGAGTTACCTGGTGGGCCAGGCCGACGCTGCGGACCAAATTGCCATGACCGTCTTTTTCGAACTCCACACCCATCCGTTCCATGTCCCCGGTCCGGGCCTCCATCTCGGCCAGTATGGTCTGGACCCAGTCCTGGTCGCTCATGAACTGGCCCCGTACCGTGATCTCCTTCTGCCAGGCGTCGAGATCGTCGCCCGATAGGGGACACAGTATGTTTGCCCCGGAAAAGGCGCTTTGACCGGCGCGGCCGGTCCTGCCCTTTTCCACCAGGATGACTTTCTGGGCCAGCTCGGCGGCCCTCAGGGCCGCCCAGGCCCCCGCCAGCCCGCCGCCGACAATGAGTACGTCACATTCAAGTTCTTGCATAATTTGTTCCTTGAGTTCCTTGAGTTCGTTGGGTTCTTCGCCCCTGCCGGGGCGACCCGGTGCATTGACCCGCGGGCAGACACACAGGTCCGCCGCTACGTTTTGACCCGCCGTTTCGCCAGTTTCTCCCCGGTGACATAATGTTTGCCCTGCAGCGCCAGGCGGGCTTCTTCTTCGTTCTCCGCCGTCCAGTGGCCCAGGGAGTAGCCGAACCAGGGGACCCTGGGGTTCAGCGTGGGCAGGTCCTCTTCTTCCCATATCTGGCGGCCCCGGTCCATGAACTCCTTCGCCGGCAGCGATATCGGCGGGGAGGGCCACTTCAGTGTGGCATCGATGAGCATTGCCGAGGCGCCCGATAGTCCCGAGGAACGGGAATCGGGGTCTGACAGCGGGTCGGCGGACGGGTCGATGCCCGGGGCTTTCCCCTGGGTGATCCTGGTGTCGCGGTGGGGCTGCATGCGGAAGCTCAGGGCCCAGTTGACCGAATCGGCATCCCTGGGGTCGATATCGTGGTCTACGGCGATGATGATTTTTCCCCCGGTGGCGATAAAGGCGGCGGCGCCGTTAAGGGCCTGCCATGCCTGCGAGGGATGGGTCTTGCGCAGGGCGATAACGATATAGAGATTGGCCCCGCTGCTTTCGTGGATGGAAACGTCGACGAGGCCCGGGATATTGCAATCGTGCTTGAGGAACTTGAACAGGACCGATTCGGCGGCAATGCCGCGCAGCTTGCTGCTTTCGCTGGGAGGGAACTGGCTGATGAAGGCATTATATATCGGATTCTTGCGGTGCATGATGCAGGTTACATTCATGAAGGGGTTGAGCATTTCCGTGCCCATGTAGCCCGGGTATTCGCCGAAGGGGGCCTCGCGCTCCATGGCATCGGTGGGAATAATTCCTTCGATGAGGATTTGCGAGTTGGCGGGGACCTCCAGATCCACCGTCTGGCATTTGACCAGCTCCACCGGGGCCCCGGCGATGCCGCCGGCGATCCTGTATTCGTTGATATCGTAGGGCAGCTTGGCCGTGGCCACATAGCCGATGTTGGGCGACGAACCGATGACGATGGCCGCCTCCAAAGGTATCCCCTTTGCCCGGCACCTTTCCCAGTGCTCGCGAATATGGTTGCTGGGGGTGGCGCAGACGCCCAGCCGTGCCGGGCTCTTGATCATGGCCCGGTAGTTTCCCAGGTTCGGGATGCGGCTGGTGGGGTCCCTGGTCACCCAGTTGGCCGCGGTTAGATAGGGGGCATTATCGAAACCGGGGGTTGAAATGGGCACCGGGAATTCCTCCAGGCACCCGTGCTCCATCAGCCGGTCGCCTTTGTGGACCTCCTCCAGTATTGGCCCGGTTGCCACCGTTACCGGCTCCACCGGGTGCAATTCGGCATCGGCCCATTTGGTCATGATCTCCGCCGGCTGGCAGCCCATGCCCAGGGCATAGATTTCCCTGGAGGCGGCATGGGCGGCCACCAGCACCGGTATGTCATATTTTTTCCCTTTCACATCAACCACGTTCTCGAAGAAGAAGGCCTTGCGCTGTTCCTCGGGCAGGCCCCGGAACTGCCAGCGGACTACCGGATGAAGCTCGGTATCTTTGTTAATAAGTCGCTTCATGCGCACCAGCTTGCCCTTTTGTTCCAGGGCCTGGATATAGTCCCTCAGGTCGCGGTAATATGCCATTGGATACTCCTGTTGGATCTCCCCCCTTTCAACAGGGGGAGACCGCACATTTCCCCCTTTCGCGAAAGGGGGATTAAGGGGGATTTGAAACTTTAACGCCGGAGCCGCCGGTTGTCAATTTCGGCCGGAACGCCGCCCGGCAAAGAGGCGATAAGAATCACGGGTCATGAAACTCCGTTCATGACTGTTGAGGGGAACGACTATGAAGTTAATAAGGATCAGAAGAACTCGAACGAGTCGAACATCTGCTGCGCCAGTCGTTCGAAAGTGGCAAACGAATTCTCTTCCGCCCAGTAGGTGAGTACGTAATACTTCTGATTCCTGATGGCGAAGACCTGGGACCCCTTCACACTGCGTGGCCCATGTTTGGCATTCCACAGGATTCTCCGGGCCTCACCGCCGGCGACCATGGCCACGCCGGTACCGGTGTGGTTGAAATCCACAGTCAGCGCCCTGAGGCCGTCAATCTGGAGTTTGACAAGTCCATCGAGGTCCTTTATGTGGCTGGGCATGTCATCAACCGAGACCAGCACGTAGTTGGCAAAATCGTCCGAGGGGTTCTGCTTCGGGGAGAAGAAAGCGACTACGGCTGATTTCGCCTGCACCTCCACCCGCTCCGACTTTGCCCAGTCTCTGGGGTAGTTGATGCGGAACTTGTACGTGGAGTTTTCATAGTTCAGAAAAGCAGGTGGCGGGGTAGGGGTGGGCCGGGCCGGCGAGGTGGGAGACGTGGAGACGGGGGTAGCCGGGACTTTGACTCGTGGGGCCGGAGTCAAAGTCGCTGTCGTGGCTCGCCCGGTCCCCTGCACCTGGACGATCCAGGCCGAATTCTTTCTCCGCGGTTCCATTTCAATGTGCCTCGCCTGTTGCCTGGCGTCAATGGTCCCGAGATAGGAGATACCGGAAAAGTCACCGCTTTCTACCATGTAGTCAGCCGCGACGTAGATGGCTATTTTGGGTTGTTCTCCCTGCGGGGGCGCCACCGAATGACTGATGAAGTCCACGTAGAAATCATCGTTCACGGCTACCGGCGGGTCTATTTCGTGACGCACCAGCGCCGCTGTGGTGGAAAACTTCGAATACGGATAATCGGCGGTGTAAAGTTGCCTGGTAAAGGACTTGTCCCAGACCTTTATGGTGTAAGTCTTTTTTTCCGCTTCGGGAAAGTCAGTGCGGCGTCCGCGGACGACTATGTTCTGAATTTGGAACGGTCTGACCGGCGGCGTGAAGTTTACCCATAACCCCCGGGGCTCATATATGGCCCAGTTCTGGCCGGATTGCCCCGAATCCCGGCGCAAGAGGTACTGGCGGTCGCCGGTGATGTTGACGGATTTCTTCAACGGGCCCAACGCCACTTCGAACTTACCCGGGCTATCGCGTGTCACCGTGAAGGTGACCGTTTCCGTGTCTCCGGGGCCAATCCGGATATCCTTGCTTTCTATTGGTTGGCCATCGATAGTGAGGGAAGCGGCGAATGTGCCCATGCTTTCGCCCCGGTTGGAGACGAGAGCCTTTACGGTTATCGGTTGACCGGCCTCGGCTTCGGCCGGCTGAACATCGAGTTCGGTCACTTCGAATCTTGTCGGCCCGGGCTTCGGGGTGGCCGGCAGCGCAGGCTTTGCCGGGACCGGAGGTGGTGTAAATGCCCGAGCGGTAACAGCGGCGGTGGGGGGTAATTGGTCAGGCGCGGCCGCTTTGGTCCTGCTCTCGGGCGTCACCACCGGAGGGACCGTGGTGGCCGGCTGCGTTACCGTGCTCCCCGCGCAGCCCCAACCTAACAGGAGAAACAGCACAATTGCAATGGTAGCCATCGAGGTTGCTCGCAATCTTCTCATTGAAGCCTCCTTTACGCTCTCGGGCCGCCGGACGATGGGTGGATTTGTTAAACTTTAACGTCTCAACCGGCCGTTGTCAATGCCGCAAATCGAGGGGTGGCAGGCGGCCTATTGCCTGATGCCTGTTGCCTGATAGCTAGTTGCGACTGGAGTTGGGAATGGGTTAGAATTAGCCGAATCTCGTCCAGTGGAGAAAGTGAGATAGCTTATGGCTAATTACACAACGGAGCAGATCAGGAATGTGGTGCTGTTGTCTCATAGCGGGGCGGGGAAGACCGCGCTGACCGAGGCGATGTTGTTTTCCGCCGGGGTGACCAACCGGCTGGGGCGGGTGGACGAAGGAACGACGGTCTCAGACTACGACCCCGATTCCATCAAACGAAAGATGAGCATCAACCTTTCGCTTTTGCCCTGTTCCTGGAACGGCGCCAAGATTAACGTTATCGATACCCCCGGCTATCCCGATTTCCTGGGGGAAGTGAAGGCCGGAATCAGGGTGGCCGATGGCGCGGTGGTGCTGGTCTCCGCGGCTTCAGGCGTTGAAGTGGGCACCGAATTGACCTGGTCCTACGCCGAAGCAGCCGGTTTGCCCAGGTTGATACTGGTCAACAAGATGGACCGGGAAAATGCCGACTTCGGGCGCGTTTTGGCCGACATCCAGATAAAGCTGGGCAAGAAATGCGTGGCCACTCAGCTTGCCATCGGCTCCCAGCATGATTTCCAGGGCGTGGTGGACCTGATAAACATGAAAGCCTATACCGGAGCCAAAGCTGAGGAAAAGGATATCCCCGATGGTCTGAAGGCCCAGGCGCAGAATCTCAGGGAGAAGCTGGTCGAGGCCGTGGCCGATTTTAACGACGACATTATGGCCAAATACCTGGACGGGCAGGAGATCAGCGCCGGAGAGATCAAAGCGGCCTTGCCCGGCGCGGTAGCCGGGGGTCACGTCGTCCCCGTCCTGGCCGGCTCGGCCTCGATGAACGTGGGCGTGGCCATGCTGTTCAAGAACATCATCGATTGCCTCCCCTCGCCGGCGGCGGTGAGCCACAAGGCGGTTGACCAGGGCAAGAAAGAGGTGGATATCAAGGCCGATCCGGCCGGCCCCCTGGCCGCCCTGGTGTTCAAGACCACCGCCGATCCCTACGTGGGAAAGCTGACCTATTTTCGCGTCTATTCCGGCGCCATTAACAGCAACGGGCAGGTATTCAATACCACCAGGAATGCCGTCGAGCGTATCGGCCAGTTATTTCTCGTCCGGGGCAAGACCCAGGAACCGGTGACCCAGGTGATCGCCGGCGATATTGGCGGCGTGGCCAAGTTGACCTCCACCAGCACCAATGATACCCTCGGGGTGAAGGAGAAGCCTCTGACCCTGGCCCCTATTCAATTCCCGCCGCCGGCCTATGGCGCTGCCATCTATCCTAAGACCAAGGGCGACCTGGACAAGCTGGGTCTGGTCCTGCCGCGGCTGGTGGAAGAGGACCCCACCCTCCAGGTGAAAAGGGAGATAGATACCACTGAAACCATACTCTGGGGCCTGGGAGAGACCCATGTCGACGTGGTGGCCGACAGGATGCAGCGCAAGTTCGGCGTCGAGGTGCGTTTGGAAGTCCCCAAGGTCCCATACAAAGAGACCATCACCGCAAAGGTGCAGGCGGAATACCGGCACAAGAAACAGACCGGCGGGCACGGGCAGTTCGGCCATGTCTGGCTCGAGCTGGAGCCGGCGGAGAGGGAGGGCGGATTCGAGTTTACCGAGCGGATCGTGGGCGGCGTCATCCCCAAGAACTACATCCCCGGCGTCGAGAAGGGGGTCATGGAGGGCCGGCAGGAGGGGGTGCT
>CAZFEA010000023.1:0-16164 GCA_964518085.1 uncultured Dehalococcoidia bacterium | reverse complement strand
AGAGATTTCTCAACCTGACCCGAGAAAGGAAGACACGCCCGTGCGACTGTTCGAGCCCCTCAAGATTAAGGGCATGACCCTCAAAAACAGGATAGTCATGCCGGCGATACATGTCAATCTGGGGATGAGCGGCAAGAAGGTACGGGGATATTATGTCGAGCGGGCTCGTGGCGGAGTGGCGGCGGTGGTGGTGGCCGCGGTAACGGTGGACATATTCCTGGATGACCAGGCCTGGACCTGGGAAGGGCTGCCGGCCGGCAGTTGCGCGAAATTCAGGGAAAAAGAAGGCGAAATGGTCAGGGAGGTCCAGGCGGCGGGGGCGGCGATGGGCATGCAGCTCTGGCACAATAACATGTATCCGGCAGGGATGTGGGGAGGGTACGGGCTGGGGGCCAACAAGATAACCGGAGACTGGGTGGGGCCTTCGGCTTTCGAAAACCGGCGGGCGCTGACCGTGGCGGAAATTGAGGCCCTGATTGACAAATATGCCAGAGCAACCCTTATCTGCAAAGAGATAGGCTTCGATTTTGTCGAGTTCAATGCGGCCCATGGCTACTTGATGAGCCAGTTCTTCTCGCCGGTCTACAACCAGCGCACCGACAAATACGGCGGCGATGTCCGCCGTCGCATGCAGTTCGGATTGGACTGTATCACCGAGAGCCGCAAGCTGGTGGGGGAGGACTATCCCCTCTGGTACCGCATCGGCGTCTGCGATACAAAACCGGGCGGCATTACCCTGGAGCACGGGGTGGACTTTGCCGTGGAACTGGAAAGAGCCGGCGCCGATGTCATCAGTCTTTCTACGGCGGATGTTTGTCCGGCGTTCTCACCACTGGGCAACAAACCCCCGGGGACCTTTGTGCCCTATGCCGCGGCCGTCAAGAAAAGGGTTAGCGTGCCGGTAATGGGGGCGGGACGGATTCATACCCCGGAACTGGCCGAGGCTTACCTGGCGGAAAACAAATTGGATATTGTCGGCATCGGACGCCAACTGGTGTCCGACCCCTATTATCCGGAAAAGATACGCCAGGGGAGATTCGATGAAGTTGTCAGTTGCCTGAGTTGCAATGTTTGCCTGGATACGGCCATGGTCAAGCACGTTGATGTTCGCTGCTCGGTAAATCCCGCCCTGGCCGGCGAAGAAGCGCACCGGCTGGTAGCGGCGGCAACCAAGAAGATGGTTGTTATTACCGGCAGCGGCCCTGGCGCCATGGAAGCCGCCGTGGTGGCCGCTCAACGCGGGCACCAGGTCACCCTGTTGGAAAGCGAGAGCGCCCTTGGCGGCAAGGTAATGGCCAGGCCGAAGGTAAAATGGGAAATCGACCGCTACCGGGACCACATGGTCTGCCTGATGAAAAAGGAGGGCGTGGCGGTAAGAAAGGGCGCCGAGGTAACTGCCGCCGCTGTTTTGGCCGCCCAGCCCGATGTGGTGATAGTCGCCTCCGGACCCTCCACCGGTAACACACTTGGCCGGGAATTGACGGGAACGGTCCCCTCTTTGTACGTCACCGGTGATTGCCAGAGACCGGTAGATATCGTCGACGCCGTGGCTGAGGGGGAAAGAATAGCCAGGGAAATATAGCGATTCAAGGTGGTACCGGCTATTTTCGGAGGAATCTTGAATCGTAATTCCTGCTATAATGACGCAGATATGTTGTTCAAAGTTGATCTGCATATCCACTCCCCTGTTTCCACCTGCCACAGCGATACCGTGCGGCCCGAGCGGGGACGGGTTACCCAGCCCCGCGACATCATAGACAAGGCCATTGCCGCCGGTCTCGATGCCATCGCGGTTACCGACCATAACACGATCAAGGGCTTGCCTTCCGTCATAGATCCCGCCAGGGGTTCGAGTGTCCGGGTCATCCCCGGTGTCGAAATTTCGGCCCAGGGGGGCCATGTGCTGGCGCTGTGGGAGCAGGGCGCTGACCTCGGCGGGATCCAGGACCTGCTTGCCCGGCTGGGTTTCAACGGGTCCTCGGAAGGGGAAGGGTACGTGCAGACCGGTCTGCTCATGGATGCCGTTTTCCAGGCGGTGCACGACGCCGGCGGCCTGGCCATAGCCGCTCATATTGACCGGAGACCCAAGGGCTTTATGGCTTGTGACGATCTCTCCCTGGCCGAGAAGCAAAAGATCTACGGCAGTCCTTTCCTCGGCGCCCTGGAAATTACCATCACCGAAGACAGGAAGCGCTGGAACGAAGGTAATGAAACTTTTCGTCCCGGCATGGCGTGCATCCAGGGTTCGGATGCCCATGCCATCGAGGAAATAGGCCGCCGCCCGGTTTACCTGGAAATTCCCGACCTGAGTTTGAAATCCCTGGTCCTGGCATTCAAGGAATTCAATAGCCGGGTCTTTTTCCCCTCAGACCTGTTATAGGTAGGCTCCCGGGAAACTCTGTTGGGAATGTCTAAATCCCCCTTAATCCCCCTTTTTCAAAGGGGGAGACCGGGCACTTCCCCCTTTCGCAAAAGGGGGACAAAGGGGGATTTTCCTTGGTTGGCGGAAGGCCGATGGGACCAATGGAACAGGATATCGAAAAGGTAAAGGCCTCGTTGAAACCGGCGCCCGAGCCTGTTGCCAGGCCCGTCCTGGTCGTTGTGAGCGGCTTGCCGGGGACCGGGAAAACGCATTTTTGCCGGAAGCTGGCGGAACGGCGTCCATTGCTGATCATCGAAAGCGATGATGTTCGCCAGAAACTCTTTCCCAATCCCGTGTTCAGCCCCGAGGAAAGCGCCCGCGTCTTTGCCGTGATACATAGACTGATAGCAGATTATTTGGCCGGGGGGATTTCCGTCATCCTGGACGCCACCAATTTGCTTGAAAGACACCGGGAGGCCGTGCAGTTGATTGCCCTGAGACACGGGGCCAAGCATATCCTCGTCCAGGCTAAGGCGCCACGGCAGATTGTCAAGGAGCGCCTTGAAGCCCGGGTCAGGGGGCTGAACGCGGGCACCATGTCCCGCGCCGATTGGACGGTCTACGAGAAAATGAGATTCATCGCACAGAAGATCAAGGGCCAGCATTTTACGGTCGACACCTCGAAGGACATCGACCCGGTCATCGAAAAGGTCCTGCGGGAAATTAATCGGAGATAGAACTTGAACATCAAGATCGTTATTGCAGACATACTGGAGCAAAAGGTCGATGCGGCGGTGGTCAACCTTTTTGAGGGCGTGCAAAAACCCGGGGGCGCCACCGGCGCGGTGGACCGGGCGCTGGGAGGCCTGATAAGCCGGCTGATCGCCGCCGGTGAAATAAAAGGAAAGGTGAAAGAGGTAACCCTCCTGCATACTCACGGCAGGATCGGCCCTGATCGCATAGTGGTCGCGGGACTGGGAAAACAGAAGGACTTCAAACTCGATACTATCAGGTTGGTGGCCGCCGAAGCCTGCCAGTCGTTGAGGGAGATTAACGCGAAGAGGATTGCCACTATTGTCCACGGCGCCGGCATCGGTGGAATGGACCCTGAAGCGGCGGCCCAGGCCATTGCCGAGGGAAGTTTGCTGGGTCTTTACGAGTTCCGGCGACATGTTACTACGCCGGCGGAGCATTCTGACCCCGAGGAGTTGCTTATCGTGGAACATTCCGCCGCCAGCAAAGACGCCGTGGAAAAGGGAGTCAACCGGGGCGTTATCTTCGCCGGGGCGACCATCCTGGCCCGCGACCTGATCAACGAGCCGTCCAACACCAAGACGCCCATCACTATGGCGCAAAGGGCTGAGGAGATCGCCGCTGCCCATGGGCTGGGCATCGATATCCTCGACAAGAAACGGATCAGCGAACTGGGCATGGGATGCCTCCTGGGAGTGGCCCAGGGCAGCCAGCACGATCCCAGGCTGGTGGTTCTTTCGTATAAAGGCGATCCGTCCCGCAAGGAGACCATCGGCCTGGTGGGCAAAGGCATCACCTTCGACACCGGTGGCATTTCTATCAAACCTGATGACGGGATGCGGGAGATGAAGACCGACATGGCCGGGGCGGCGGTGGTGATGGCCACGCTCAAGGCCATTGCCGAGATGAAACCGAAGATCAATGTGACCGGGCTGGCCCCGCTGGCGGAGAATATGCCCGACGGGGCCGGCTTCAAGCCCGGGGATGTTCTCAGGGCCATGAACGGCAAGACCGTGGAAGTGATCAGCACCGATGCCGAAGGCCGGCTGATCCTGGCCGATGCCCTGCTATATGCCCGCAAGCTGGAACTTGCTCCCATCATCGATGTGGCTACCCTGACCGGGGCCTGCCGTATCGCCCTGGGCACGATTTGCACCGGGGCTTTTGCCAATGACCAGTCCCTGGTCAGTGAACTGGTCGAGGCCGGAAAACAGGCCGGGGAATATATCTGGCAGATGCCCATGTTTGAAGAGTACAAGGAACAGCTTAAGAGCGAAGTGGCCGACATTCAGAACCACGGCGGCCGTGAAGGCGGGGCGATAACCGCCGCCCAGTTCCTCCATGAGTTTGCCGAGTCCACGCCATGGGTCCATCTGGATATCGCCGGGACGGCCCGCAGCGACAAGGACAAGGGCTACATCCAGAAGGGTTCGACGGGCGTCGCCGTGCGCACGCTCTTGAACTTCATTCTTGCCCGTGCCACCGCGTAGGGGCGATGCCATGGCGGTGAGGTGAGGCGAGGTGGGGGCGGCTCGCCCGCCCCGTCTCGCCCTGTCTTCAGGCACGCAGCAGCGTGCCGCTACACTGAGTTGAGAAAAGGGGGTACCCATGAATAACTATTCAGTTCTGGGAAAATCCATAACTCCCCGGCACGCCGCTGAAAAGGCCACCGGACGGGCGCTGTACGCCGGGGATATCCGTTTGCATGACATGCTGGTCGGCAAGTTCTGCCGCAGCCCTTTGCCCCATGCCCGCATCGTGAATCTCGATACATCACTGGCTGAAAAGCTGCCGGGCGTCAAAGCGGTCATTACCAGCAAGGACGCGCCGGCGAAACGAATCGGCCGGTGGGTGTATGACCGGCCGATCCTGGCCGACGGAAAAGTCAGGCACATCGGAGAGCCGGTGGCGGCGGTGGCCGCGGTGGACGAAGATACCGCTGAAGAGGCAGTGTCCCTTATCAGGGTGGACTACGAGGATCTGCCGGTAGTGTGCGATGTCCGGGAGGCCATGAGGGAAGGGGCGACCATTATACATGAAGACCTGGCAAGCTACCAGTCCGGCCCCGGCCCCCGCAACAGCCAGGGCAATGTCTTGCACCAGGTTCACCTGGTCACCGGCGACGTGGACCGGGCCCTGTCAACGGCCGATGTTGTCCACGAGGAGAGCTATACCACGCCGCCGTCCCACCAGGGATTCATCCAGCCGCACCAGGCAATTGCCGCGCCTTCGCCCACGGGGAAGATCACCCTGTGGGACAGCACCAAGGCGCCTTTTGTCATTCGCAAGGTGGTGGCCGAGACCCTGGGCTTGCCCCTGACGGGCGTCAGGGTTATCGCTGCCCGGGTGGGCGGCGACTTTGGCGGCAAGGGCACCGCCAACATCGAGCCGGCCTGCGTCCTTCTGGCCTTGAAAAGCGGATGCCCGGTAAAAATGGTCCTGGACTATGGCGAGGAACTGACTGCCACCTTCATTCGCACCCGCTCTTACATCGATCTGGCCACCGGAGCGACCAGGGACGGCCTGCTGACGGCGCTAAGGGCGAGGGTCATTTTCGATATCGGCGCCTATAACGACGCCTTCACCGGATATGCCACTACCTACAACCTGGTCCATGGCCCTTACTCCATACCCAACATCGATATCGATGCCCGCGTGGTCTACACCAACAACACGCCTACCGGGCACTACCGCGCCCCCCGGGCCCCGCAGCAGACCTTCGCTGTGGAGTCCCACCTGGACGGCATGGCGCGGCGGCTCGGCCTGGACCCGCTGGATTTCAGGATGAGAAACGTTATCAAGACCGGGCACAGGCTGGCCTACGGCGGGGTGATGGGGAAGGTGGGGGTCGAACGTACCTTGCAGGCGGCCAGGGATTTCTTCTCTCAAAATGACGCCGGTAAGATCGAGGGCGAGGGTTGGGGAGTGGCCTGCGCCTGGTGGGACATCGGCGCCCATGGTGGGCAGGGGCCGCCATCCAGCGCCTGGGTGAAACTGAACGAGGATGGCACGGCGACACTGTTCACCGGGTGCGCCGAACAGGGTGGGGGGCAACACGACATCATGGTACAGATCGTAGCCGAGGTCCTTACCATCTCGCCGGAGAGCGTGGCCCTGGTAACCAGCGACACCGATGCCGCGCCCTTCGAGAGGGGCACCGGAGGCAGCCAGACCACCTACCGGGCCGGGATGTCGGTAAAGCTGGCCGCCGAAGACGCCCGCAGGCAGCTCATCGCTTTTGCCGCCCAGAAGCTGAAGGTAGGCCCGGAAAAACTGGAGACCGGCAACGGTCGGATATTCTTAAGCGGTTCACCCGAGGTCTTTGTCACCATCGCTTCTCTCTGTGCCGAAGCCCTGACTTCGGCCAGGGGGCCTATTGTGGGCATCGGCGAGGACCTGCGGGAGGAACGAGTGGCGCAGAGCAGTGAAGAGAAGGGACTGATCGACGGGGCACAAACAGGAACGCACGTGGTAAAGGTGGCGGTCGACCGGGAAACGGGCAAGATCAAGATCCTGAAGTATTTTGCCTCCCATGATGCAGGTTTCGTCCTCAACCGGAAGAACGTCGAGGGACAGATAGACGGCGGCATAGTCCAGGCCGCCGGCTATGCCCTTCACGAGGAACTGCTGACTGAAAACTGCCGCACGCTGAATCCCAGCCTGAAGGACTTCCGTCTCATCCGTGCCGGGGATGCCCCGGCCGGTGTGGAAAAGTCCATCGTCGAGGTGCCGTCCGAGCATGGACCCTTCGGCGCCCGCGGCATAGGCGAGCCGCCCCACATCCCGGTGGCCGCGGCCATCGCCAACGCCATCTACGATGCCGTCGGCGTGCGCATCAGAGACCTGCCGCTGAGCTCCAGCAAGATCGTCAAGGCGCTGAAAGAACGCCAATAATGTAGGGGCGACGCCACGGCGGGGGGGGCGGCTCGCCCGCCAGAACATTGAGTGGAAACCACCCGCTGAGGGCAGGAAAGAGATCAGGAAGACTGAAAGGAAAACGTATCAGCATTTTTGCTCGTGTGATTGGAGTTTGAATGAAGGACTTCTGCAAGTTCGGTCTGTCGTTCGCGATATCTCTTGTACTGGTCCTGTTACTACGTTCGCCGGTTCAAGCTGATTCATCTGTCATCGAGGAGGAGGGAGAATCTACTTTCGAGCTTATTCCCGATGAGGCGAAGGTAAGGGCCACTATTACCTATCACATCAGGAATGTGGATCCGAAGACCGTTACCCGCCGCAGCTATTACTACTATTACGCTATTCCTCTCCCGAGCAAGGCCCGCAATATAACGGTGTCGGGTGAGGCCAGCCTGTTACCAGGCCAACCGGTCGCCCTTAACACTTATTTCAACCGGCAGGAAGTTAGCCTGACCAACCAACTGTTCTACCACGATACGGCACGTTTCACTGTTAAATATGACCTGGTTGGAGCGAGCAAGAGCACATTCAGATTTTTCGCCTACGGACATGTGGGCGCCTCACAAGTAACGATCATGGTTCCCAGACAACATAAGAGCGAAGTGTTTCTCAGCGAGCCCGGGTATCTGAAAAGACAGACCGCGACTCATGACCTGTACAGCTACTCGGTTCCCGGCGGCAGTGGCCGGGGCTTCGTCACAGAGGTTTCTGCCGTAATCAGGCCGGAATCAACGGAGGCGAAGGTCCTTTCCGACATTATCTTCTCCAACAACAAAAGAATACCCATCGATATTCAGTACTGGCAGGACGAGGAACATGAAGCCCGATATATACTGGACCTGTACGGCAGAGCGATACCAATTCTGGAAGAGATCATCGGTGTTCCCTTTCCCCCATCTTATCCGCTCATCGTTAAGAAGGCGACTTTGCAGGAGATGAAGGGTTTTGACGGCAGGAACTCCGGAAAAGGGGGCATTGCAATCGAGGCCTCCCGAATCAACACCAGTGCCGTGCTGATTCATGAGCTTGCGCACTTCTGGGCCGCGAGCCCGCCTTTCGGCGAAGCGTGGATGCGAGAAGGTTTTGCTGATCTTTACACCTATTTGGCGCTGGAGAGGTTGGGTTATCCTTCAGATGCACGAGAACACCGTAAAGACCTCTTCGCCGAGTATGAGCACTTCCGTTTGTTGAGGAGGCCGTACTCCCCACTGTCTGAAGTCACAATCCCATCCGAGTTGAACAACCGGAACCGGAGGGAAGCTTCATATAGTTATGCCAGGTCCTTCGTGTTTGTCTTTAGTATTTACACTGCGATAGATTTGCCCGCACTGCAGAAATTTAACCAGCGATTGTTTGCCTCAAACAAGAAGATTGACTGGCTTGATTTCGTGTACGGTTTGGAAGCAGTCAACGGCCGAAATCTGTCAAACAGTTACGCAGGCTGGATTCTTCCGGGCGTACCCGATGCTTCATCCGGCTCCTTCCCAGGATGGGAAAGGGCCAAGAATGCCTACCATGCCGCAGAGCTGGAAGTCCCCATGCCGACGGGCGTTCCTGGTCCTGCGGCGGGGATGTCCAGTGTTGGGACAAAGCTGGCTGCTGAACCGGTGCGCAAAGCTCTTATGACCGCTCGTGAGCTGCTCGTTGCCGGGCGGTACGATCGGGCAATCAACCAGAGTGGCGAAGCTGCGCGGTTGGCCCGAAAATGGCTTGAAGCAGAAAATGCGTATTCCGAAGCCGAGAAAGCCGTCTCCGCCATCAAAGGGAAAGCTGGGGCTCAAGTAGTGGAACAATCACTCAGACTGGCCTACTTGTCCCTCACCAGCGGTCGTTACGATGAAGTCCCTGTCCAAAGCCAGTCCGCCGTTGGGATCCTGGACAGGTGGACAGTCGCAGAAGGGATGTATTCGCAAGCCGGGGAAGCTGTCTCAGCCATCAAGGGCAAAGCCGGGTCTCAGGTGGTGGAGCGATCACTGGGCCAGGCACTTGAATTTCTGGTAAACGGTCGTTACGATGAGGTCAGCAGGCAAAGTCGAACGACCCTGGAAGTCCTGTCAAAGTGGCAGGCGGCGCATACAGCCTACGTCCAGGCCGAACAAGCCGTTTCATCTGCCAAAGCCGGACGGGGGATGGAAAAAGTGCGAGAGGCGCTGGGTCAGGCGAGGGATCTGCTTGCCGAAGGGACGTACGATCAGGTGCCTGAAAAGGCTCGACACACTCGAGAGCTTCTTGAGAAGTGGAAGGAAGCAGAGAGCGCCTTCGGGCAGGCGGAAAGTGCCATCGCTCCCTTCAGGGGCCAACCTGGAATGGTAGAAGTGCAAAAATCCCTGGACAAAGCCCTTGGTTTGCTCACCGAGGGGCGGTACGATGAATCCGCCACTCAGAGCGGTCTCACCGGACAGCTTTTGTCAAAGTGGCAGGGCGCCCATACCGCATACCTGCAGGCGGAACAGGCGACGGAGAAAGCGGAGCAGGAGGGTAGAACGTCAGGACTGGATGATGTTAAGGCGGGGCTGGCCAGTGCCCGGGCATCGTTGACCTCGGGCCAATTCGACGATGCGTCGACACTATCAGATCAGACGCTGAAAAACGCGGGACAACTGAAAACGCCTTCGAGTGCCCTTTTGCCCTGGGTCGCGGGGGCTCTATTCGGCCTATTTGTACTCATAGTCCTGTGGTTCTCTCGAAAGAGAGCGAAAGGGTGGCGGGGCTCAACCTCTTAAGAAGTCAGTCCTGGTCGGTCATCTTCTCGCCTTGATCTTGCCAGCGTCTTGACCAGAGATGTCTTGCCCTTCAGCATGCCAAGGGCGGTTCTGATCGGAGTATCACAACCCGGTACGATGGAGATAACGCCGCCATAGTCAATGACATGCACCTTATCCCCTTTTTTGAGACCGTAGCGCTGCCGCAGCTCCTGGGGGATTACAACCCATCCCTTTTCAGAAACCGTTGATGTAGTCATAGTATCCAGCCTTTTTGAGAAGCAAAGTATATATCAATTGACAATTAGTATACACCGGGCTGATCCAAATATCTACTAGTGGATCAGGGGCCGCTGCAGTAAGAGAGGCGATTTGCGCTCCTCAACCGGCCCGTGTACAATAACCTCGTTCCAACGGACCGAGAGGAGGGACAGAATGCAGCAGACGAAGTGTCAGTCTCCGGTGCCCGGCTCGGAAAGTCATGCCTGCTTTCCGAACGATGCCAGTGTCCAACCGCCTTGCCAGTTTGCCTGCCCGATCCATCAGGATGTGCGCGCTTACGTAGCACTCAGCGGGCTCGGGCGGTTCAAAGAAGCCTCAGCGATTATCCGGCAGACCAATCCGTTGCCTTTTATCTGCGGGACTATTTGCGCTCACCCCTGCGAGACCAGGTGC
The DNA here is from genome assembly GCA_964518085.1 of uncultured Dehalococcoidia bacterium. GTDB lineage: Bacteria > Chloroflexota > Dehalococcoidia > JACQUA01 > JACQUA01 > JACQUA01. The sequence goes on along the minus strand of CAZFEA010000023.1, from coordinate 5,754 downwards.
CGCCGTGAAAAAGTGGACCAACCGGTCTCAATACGGGCCCTCAAGCGGTGCTCCCTGGAACACGGCGGCGACTGGCCGGTAACGCCCGTAACGCCGGCAGGCCCTTTTAAAGTGGCCATTATAGGGTCCGGCCCGGCCGGCCTGACGGCGGCCCACGACCTGGCCCAGCTTGGCTTTCTGGTGACCATTTTCGAGAGAGATGAAATGCCGGGGGGCGCCCTCAGTTCGGCAGTACCCCGCTACCGGCTCCCCAGGCACGTTCTCCTCCAGGACGTCAACAATATCAGGGCTCTGGGTGTCGAGATCAGGATAGGGGTTTCCCTGGGCAGGGATTTGGGTCTGGAGCAACTGAAGCGCGACGGGTTTGCGGCCATACTTCTGGCGATGGGGTTGCCGGTGAGCCGTTCCCTCAATATTCCTGGAGTTAGCCATGAAAACGTCTTGCTGGCCCTGCCTTTCTTACGGGCGGTGAACTCGGGCCATTTCCAGTTTCCGCCGGGCAGGGAGGTTATCGTGATTGGCGGGGGAAACGTAGCCATGGATGTGGCCCGTTCTGCCGTCAGGTGTGGCGCGGCAAAAGTGAAGTTGGTCTGTCTCGAGGCCCGCCACGAGATGCCGGCCTTCCCCTGGGAGATCGAAGAGGCCGTGGAGGAAGGGATCGAGGTAAACTGCTCCCTCGGTCCCAAAGAGCTTCTGATAGAACAATGCGACGTTAGCGGGCTGCAATGCCGGGCGGTGCGGGCGGTCTTTGACAGTGAGGGAAGGTTCAATCCCTCTTTCCATGAAGACCGGTTGTCAACGATCACCGGCAATGCCGTCATCGTGGCTATCGGGCAGGCGCCGGATGTGCAATGCCTGAAAGGGAGCCAGGTAGGGGTGACGGAACGGGGCCAGGTGGTCCATGACCGGGACACGCTGGCTACTACGGAGGAGGGGGTATTTCTTTGTGGCGAGATGGCGCTGGGGCCGGCTACCGCGGTGCAGGCCATGGCCAGCGGGCGCAAGGCGGCCGGGTCCATTGCCCGGCGGCTGCTGGGGGATAAGGCGCCTGACCCTCATGGCAACCCGCCGGAAGAGCTTGGCGAGATATCAGGGGCTACTGCACTGAAGGTCAAGCGGATTGGGAGGTTGCCGGTGCCCGCTGCCACTCCGGGCGAACGTGCGCGCAACCTTGATCCTGTCGAACTCGGCTATAGCGCCGACGGAGCGGTGGTGGAAGCCCGGCGCTGCTTGAGTTGCGGCGCTGGCGCCTACCGCATCCCCGACCGATGCGTCGAATGCCTTACCTGTGTCCGTCTCTGTCCATATGGGGCCCCGGTAGTGACCGCGTCATCCTCCGTTGATATTCGTGTTGACCAGTGCCAGGGCTGCGGGCTGTGCGTCGGCGAATGTCCTGCCGGGGCCATCGGCTTCAGGAAACCCGGCGAGGTGGACCTCCGGCAGCAAATCCGTGCGGCCCTGAACGGTCTCGCCGCCGGGCCAAGGATTGTCACCTTCTGCTGCACTTTGCTTCTTCGGGAAAAAGATATCGAAAATGACCCCAGGCCGGGCTGGCTCAGGGTACCATGTGTTTCCAGGGTGGACGTCAATACCATGTTGTTCGCCTTCGAGCAGGGCGCTGATGGGGTAGTGGTGGCCTCTTGCCAGGACGATAGTTGTCCTTATCGCCAGACGACGCAGTGGGCAGAGCGCAGGGTGAAAACGGCGCGCGACAGTCTGAAGGGCCTTGGCGTGGCAGCAGACTGTCTCCGGTACAGATCCATTCCTGCCGGCGACTACCGGCAACTGGAACTGCTGGCAGATGAAATGGCGAGACGCTCGTAGGGGCGGGGGCAAAGGGGGCGCGGCAGAGCTACGCCCGTGCGCCGCGCTGTAGGGGCGATGCCAGGGTGTGGGGGTGGGAGTGGTGGGTGCGGCTCGCCCGCCCGAGTGGGAGTATTCCCGAAGGCGCGGGGCAGCGGGCCGTTCGTGGAAATTATGTCTGAACCACCTGAATGCCGGCAGTTTCTGACATCGATGCTGGTGGCGGGCGAGCCGCCCCGTCGCCCTCGCCGCCGCCCCACTGGCTCGCCCCTACGTGCCCCACGGCACGCGGCAGCGTGGCGCTACGGGTATGCCCGGGTCCTTCTTATCAGCGTGTCCACCCGGCTCAATAGTTCCTGGGCGGCCACCGGTTTGTCAAAGTAGTCATCGGCGTCCAGGGTGAGGCCCTGGGCCTGGGATACGTTGCTTTCACCTTTGCGGGTGGCGAAACTGGTCAACATTACCACCGGGATTTTGCTGAGCTGCGGGTCTTTTTTGAGCTCCTCCGCCACGGTAAAGCCGTTTTTCAGGGGCATGATCACATCCAGTATTATCAGGTCCGGTCTCTCCACCTTGGCTGTTGCCAGTCCCTCTTCCCCGTGTCTGGCCACCACTACCCGGTAAGGCTTGCTTTCCAGCACGGTCCTGGTTGCATCGACGAAGTCGGGGTCATCGTCCACCAGCAGGATTTTCGGCAGCTTCTCCATGTCAAGACCCTCCTTAGCTCTCGGTCGTTGCCTACTTTTTTTTGAGCAGAAGGTTATTGATCCGCTCCAGCAACACGTCGGGTTGGATGGGCTTCTCCAGGTAATCATCCACATCAAGGGCCAGACCGGTCTCCAGCTCGTATCTCCGCCGTGCCGCCTCTTCTCGCACCGAGGTCAAGATCAGTATGGGGATGCCGGCGTACTTTGACCATCTCGGGTCCTTGAGTTCCTTGCACACCCCGAATCCGTCCCTATTGGGCATGAGCAGGTCCAGGATGATCAACTGGGGCTTCTCCTGCTTGAGTTTGGCCAGGCCCTCTTCCCCGTCTCTGGCCGTTATGACCTGGAAATTCCGGGATTGCAATATTGTGTCTATCGCATCGCGAATGTCCGGGTCGTCATCGACCACGAGGACTTTCACCTTGTCCATTTATGATAACCTCCTTATAACGTTGGCCGGGGCAGCAGTCCGGCCCGTTGTACGATGACAGGCACAATATCTTCCCATCCGACGGCCATTAAGTGCACCCCATGGACCCCGGGGATTTCTTTAAGTTGCTCAATGATTTCCAGGATTATCTTGACTCCTTCCTCTTTTGCGTTGGTACTCTTCTCCATGCGAGTCAGCAGTTCGCCGGGAACATGCACCCCGGGGACGTAATCTTTCATGTACCGGGCCATGCCGGCAGACCTCATCGGGATCACCCCGGCAAGGATGTGTACCTGCCGGTCGAGGCCGCGGTCTTGCACCATATCCATCCATTGCTTGAACCTGGCTACATCATAAACCGCCTGGGTCTGGATGAAGGAAGCTCCCGCCCTGATCTTCTTGGCCAGCCGCTGCACTCTGAATTCGAAGGGTTCGGCGAAGGGGTTCTCGGCAGCCCCGAGATACAGCGGCACATCACCCGAAATGTCTTCGCCGCAGATAAATTTCTTCTGCTCTCTCATGGTCTTGAGGGCCTGGACCAGTTGAATTGAGTCGAGGTCGAAAACACCTCTGGCAGTGGGGTGATTTCCGAATTTTTGATGGTCTCCGGAGAGACACAGGATGTTGCCGATACCCAGGGCGACCGCGCCCAGCACGTCGCTCTGGATGGCGATCCGGTTCCGGTCGCGACAGACCATCTGCATCACCGGGTCAACACCGATGTTCTTCAACAACACGCAGCCGGCCAAACTGGAAAGACGTACAATCGCCGTCTGGTTATCGGTGATGTTCACGGCATCGCAAACCGCCTTCAGGGCCTCTCCCTTGCGCACGACCACGCTGCTGGCCGTGCCTTTTGGCGGTCCGACCTCAGCCGTGACCGCGAAATTGCCGCTTTCCAGGACCTTCTCCAGGTTGGTGCCCGCTTTCATGCATAACCTCCGAAGCCGTCAGACCTTCAAAGCCGGTGTCTTGGGCAGAATCAGGGTAAAACTCGCGCCGGCGCCGGTCTCGGGGCAAGGGCTCTTCACGGCAACGGAACCGGCATGGGCTTCCGCGATCCTTTTTACGATAGACAGTCCCAGCCCGGTACCCTTTTCCTGGGCATTGCTGCCCCGGAAAAAGTCCTCGAAGAGATGGGGGATGTCCTGTTCAGGAACGCCAATGCCATTGTCGGAAACATTCACCCGCAGCTCCCCCCCGGTGTCTTCCGCGGTGACTCTAACCTCTCCCCCCGGCGGGGTAAATTTTATCGCATTGGTCAGCAGATTGACCAGAGCCTGGACCAGCCTGACGTCGGATGCGTAGACCAGGGAAAGTTCCGAAGGGACTGCCGTTTTGATGCAGATTCCTTTCTTTTCCGCCGGCGCTTCAACCACTTCCATGGCCTTTCCGATCACCTCGCACACGGAAACGTTCTTCATTTCCTGGACCACCTGACCGGTCTCGATCCTGGAAATGTCAAGCAAGTCACTGATCAGCGACAGCAATTCCTGTGTCCTCTGGCTGCTCCTTTCGAGCATGGCCCGTTGTTTGTCGGTCAGCGGCCCGGAGAATCCCCCGAGCATAACCCCAAAATAGCTCTGGATGGCCGCCAGCGGCGCTTTCAGATCGTGGGCCACGATAGAAATGAACCGCAAGAAACGTTGCCGTTGCTCCTCCAGGCGGGCCCTTTCTTCGATGGCATCCTTTAGATTGGTGTCCAGACCTTCGCAAACGCGGGCCCTTTCCAGGGCTATGGCGCCCAGGTTGGCCAGCGCCACGATGAACTCGGTGTCCTCCTGGGAAAACTCTCTCCTTTCCCCCGTATAGATGCGGAGCACACCGATCACCCTGTCACCCAGGGCGAAAGGGACGGACAGCATGGAGGCTATGCCTTCGCGCCTGGCATCTTCCCGGTACTGCACCCTGGGGTCGTCCAGGACGTCAACAAAGGACACCGGTTTCCCCTGCAGCGCCTCCATCATACCCGCATCCACCCTGACGGGTCCTTTCCTCAAATAGCGGTCACTCAGGCCACAGGCGACGGTGTGTTCCAGTACCCTTCCCTCGGGGTCCAGGAGCATCAACGCGCAACCCCGGGCGCCAACCGCCATGGTAGTTGTCTCCACAATGGCCTTGAGCACAGAACTCACCGCCAGGTTCGAGTTTATCTCTCTGGCGATGTCATAGAGCAACCGGTACCGCCTGTAGTTGTCCAGCATTCTACCATCCTCAGGCGGAGAGCGAAGCTGAAGGAGCGGCGGCAACGGTCAATCCCAGGTCTTCTCGAACGATCTTGCGAGGCCCGGCGGCATTGTTGCTTTTCCAGTCCCTTACGGGCTGAATATCATCCAGCCTGTCGAGTTGTCCGAGCGAATGGAAGCGATCATGGATCAGTTGCCAGACGCAGGGCACGTCCCGTGATATCTCGCATCTGCCTCCCACCGAACCGCCGCATGGTCCGTTCAGAAGGCTCTTGGAGCACCTGGAAACTGGACATAGCCCGGCAAAATTATGCACGATACACTCGCCGCAGGCCACGCATTTTTCTTCCCACACGCCCTGGGTCACGGGCATGCCCAGAAAAGCGGTATCCAGTCCCGGGACAACCGCCGTCCCGGGGAAGCGCTCGGCAACGGCCTGGACGCCGATGCCGCAGGCAAGGGAGACAATAACAGTGTTTGGCGCCGGCGGCAGGGCATTATCCAGGAATTCCCATTCACACTGTCGCTTCACCCCTGCCACGGAAATGGTACGGTCGTCACCCTGCAACCTGGACTTGATACGTAACCGGGAGGCCAGGGTCTCGGCTTCCTTTTCTCCCCCGGCAAA
>CAZFEA010000022.1:6553-16271 GCA_964518085.1 uncultured Dehalococcoidia bacterium | reverse complement strand
GGGTCCAGGTGGTGGCCGTGGGTGTGGACAGCGGCCCGGCGGCCACGCTCGACCCCTGCGTTGCGAGCGGGACCAACGACAGCGACAACGACAGGACAAGAGGCAGGACCACAGCAGAGCAGTATGGGAGGCGGCGAGTTGTCATCGTTTCACTCCTGACACACTAACAGTATGGAAGGCCCTGATGAAAGGGTTTCAGTGCGCCGGACAGATGACCTGGCCAAGCCCACGCTGGGGAACAATATCCACGCCCGACAACGCGGCCGAGGCTGTCTCAAAATCTCCTCTTCCTCCGGGAGAGGGCCAGGGTGAGGGTAGGCCAACGCATTGAATCCCCCTCACCCTGACCCTCTCCCGCAAAGGGGAGAGGGGAGTGCTATAGTACTTTTGAGACAAACTCTGCTGCGTGCCGGAAAACCGTACCCGCGGGCTGTTGGCCCGCCCTCAAATTGACCGGAATGGAATATACACTGCCTCATGAAAGACTATTCCGTCCTGGGTAAACGCCTGCCGCGGCTGGATGCAATGGCCAAGTCCGCCGGCGAGACGAAATATACTGCGGACCTGCGCCTGCCGGGAATGCTCTGTGGCAGAGTGCTACGCAGCCCGCACCCACATGCCCGGATCCTGAACATTGATATCCGAGCCGCCGCAGGGCTGCGCGGCGTCAAAGCAGTCATCACCGGCAAGGACTACTCCGGCATCAAGATCGGCCCGCTCCGCGCTACCCGCGACCGGCAGATCATCGCCGTGGATAAAGTCCGCTTCGTCGGCGAGGGCGTCGCCGCGGTGGCCGCTATTGACGAGGACACCGCTGCAGAGGCCCTGGGCTTGATCAAGGTAGATTACGAACCATTGCCGTCCGTCTTCGATGCACAAGAGGCGATGAGAGAAGGCGCGCCCCGCATTCATGACCACGCCGAACGAAACGTCTGTCTCCGCCGCTACTGGGACCTGGGCGACGTGGACCGGGGATTCCAGGAGTCGGACCATATCCGCGAAGAGGATTTCGTCACTGCAATCAATGTCCATGGCTTCATTGAAAACCACGTCGCCCTGGCTAGTTGGGACAGCACGGGGAAACTTACCCTGTGGTCTCCCATCCAGCTTCCCTTCCACGCCCGGCGCGACTTCTCGATGATCCTCGATATCCCCTACACCAGGATCAGGGTGATCAAACCGGCCACCGGCGGCGGCTTTGGCGGCAAGGGCGAACCACTGGACTTCCATCTGGCGGCGATTCTCCTCTCGCAAAAAGCGGGGCGACCGGTGATGGTGCGGGTTAGCAAGGAAGAGGAGTTCCGGATCGGCACCCGCCGGCTGCCGACCAGGATATGGATGAAAATAGGGGTCAAAAAGGATGGGACCATAATGGCGCTGCAGAGTCGCTTTATTGGTAATGGAGGCGCCTATGCCAGCACCGGGCCGATAACTATCTACAATCACGGGCTGGCGCAGCTCCTGCCCTACCGGGTACCCAACTTCCGTCACGAGGCCTTTCGCATCTATACCAACAACCCGGTGTGCGGGCCGAAACGCGGTCACGGGCAGTTCCAGTCCCGGTTTGCCATGGACAGCCTTCTGGACATGGTTGCCCAGGACCTCGGCATTGACCCGGCGGAGCTAAAGCTGAAGAACTCCCTGCGCCAGGGAGATGTGACGGTCAATAAGCTGGAGGTCATCAGCAGCGGCCTGCCCGAAGCCATAGAGACCACAATGCGGCGGGCGGGATGGCAGGAAAAAAGAGGGATGCTGCAGCCTGACGCCACGGGACATCTCCTCTCCCCCACGGGGGAGAGGATTAAGGTGAGGCAGATGCTGAAACCGGTTCGGCATGACAGACCGTACGAAGTGCGGGGCCTGGGCCTGGGCGCCGGGGGCTTTGCCTGTGGGGCCAGGGTGGCCGCTTTGAGCGATTCCAGCGCCATTATCAAGCTGAACGAAGACGGTACCGTGGTTCTTTTGACCGGCGTCTCGGACCTGGGGCAGGGGTGTGACAGCGTGATGGCCATGATCACCGCCGAGGTCCTGGGAATCAGGCTGGAAGATGTCAGCGTTGTATCCGCCGATACTGACCTGTGTCCCTTCGACCCCGGTTCCTTTTCCAGTCGGGTGACCTTCTATGCCGGGAATGCCACCATCGCCGCCGCCAGCGACCTCAAGCGGCAACTGGCAGCAGTGGCGGCCGCTAAGTTCGGGGTCAACGCAGAGGAGATGGAGTTCCGCGACCGCTCGGTGTACGTCAGGCAAGCGCCGGAGAGGAAAATCTCCTTCGCCGAGCTTACCCGGGTGGCCCAGGTCTCCGATTCCAGGGGCGTTATCATAGGGACCGGGACCTGGTATCCGCCAAACGTCCAGTGGCCCGACCCCCGGCAGTCCTATTCCGGTAACATCTCGGGCTCGTACAGTTTTTCCGCCGAAGTTGCCGAGGTCAGGGTAGACCGGGAGACCGGGCAGATCAAGTTTTTGCGGGCGGTCAGCGCCGACGACTGCGGCTATCCCCTGAACCCTATGGCTGCCGAGGGACAGGAAGAGGGATGCGTTTCCATGGCCCAGGGCGAGATGATGTGCGAAGAGGTGCTGATGGATAAGGGGGAGGTAAAGAACGCTTGTTACCGGGACTACAAGATGCCGCGGTCCACGGATATGCCACAAATGGAAACCAGCCATATTATTACCGATGACCCGGTGGGGCCGTTTGGCGCTAAAGAGGTCGGCGAAGGCTTCAGCATGGCCTGCCCGGGGGCTATCGCCGGCGCTATTCATGACGCTTCGGGCGTATGGGTTAAGGAGTTCCCGGTAACCGCGGAAAGGCTTTTCTGGGCGATGAAAAAACCTCCCCCTTTGAAAAAGGGGGATTGAGGGGGATTTGAAGAAACCATGCGCAGGTGCGATAATTCCACCGTCGGAATGGGAATGCTCTCGCGTTAGTCTGGCTCACCTGGACAAGGCATGAACTGAATACTTTCGACTGAAGAAGGAGGCCGTACATGGGGAACAAGTATCATCAACTCCTGTCTCTGCTGGTCCTGGTCAGTCTTACCTTTGTCGCCTGCAGCGCCGCGGTGACTCCTGCCGAGACCGGGCAAAAGCCGGCCCAACCGGCGCCGGTTTCCGTGCCGGTAAGCGATTGGGAACGGACCCTGGCCGAAGCAAGAAAAGAAGGCAAGGTGGTGATTTACGGCACGGTGGGGCAGGCTACCCGTGAGGCGCTGGTGCAGGGCTTCAAGAATGACCGGGGCCTCCAGCTAGAATTTCTTTCGGGCAGGGGCTCGGAACTGGCGGTGAAGCTCATGCGCGAGCGTACCGCGGGTCTCTATGTGGTAGATGCTTTCATGGGCGGGGCAACCACGATGCTCACCGACTTCAAACCGGCCGGGCTGCTTGAGCCGATTCGTCCGGTACTGATGCAGGCTGACGTGGCAAACGAAAAGTCCTACTTCGAGGGCAGGTTCCCTGCCATCGACAAGGACGGCCTGGTGTATCAGCTCATGCTCACGGTGATACCGGGGACCACGCTGATAAATCTTGACATGGTCAGGGAAGCGGAATTGATATCCTACCATGACCTGCTTCAACCGCGATGGAAGGGGAAGATAGTTATGAATGATCCTTCCACTGCCGGGCGGGCCCAGACCTTTTTCAGCCGGACGGCCTATCTGAAGACGCTGGCCCCCCGCTTTTGGGCCGACCTGTCCAAACAGGAACCGGTCATAAGCCGGGACGAACGCGCCCAGGTGGAGGGCGTGGCCAAGGGCAAGTATGCCGTGGGCTGGGCGGCGGACGACGAAAGCGCCCTGGTATTTCAAAGGGCCGGGGCTCCGGTCAGATACATCAAGTTCAAAGAAGACCCGTTGCCCCTGGTATCCGGCTCGGAAAACTTCGCTTTGCTGACCCGCCCCCCGCATGAAAATGCCCGTAACGTGTTCGTCAACTGGCTACTATCGAAGGAAGGCCAGACCGCGTATGCCAGGGCCTCCAACCGACAGGCCGTCCGTCTTGATGTGCCAACCGACCACCTTACCCCCGAGGCCATCCGCCAGCCGGGTGTTCAGTATTTCAACAGCGACGTGGAGGATTTCATAATCTGGCGCGCCACCGAAGGCAATAAACAGGCCAGAGAAGCTATGGCCACGGTTCTCTCCAAGTAATAATCGATAGATCGGAATTGGTCAATAGATTAATCCGTAATTCTAATCTCCGAAAACGGAAGTTTTACCAGGTCGCCTCTTTATTTTCCAGCTTTGAAAGCCGGTGGAGCATAGCCCTCGTCCGGTGGATTGCCTTGACTAATGTATCCCTGGTTAGTAAAATGCTAAGTACTTTTGATAATACGAGGTGCCGCCCATGGGGATGATCATTGTCTCAAGACCCTCAAGATTTTTATGCCGGTAATGAAATAAGGAGGCAAACGATGAGGACATTAGCATGGTTTCTTGGTCTCGCCACGCTGGCCGGGGCATTGCTTGTGGCCTGCACCGCGGCGCAGAACCAGCCGGTAGCCCCCGCTCCACAGGGCGCCGCAGAAAAGCCGGTTGTGGGCAAACCCGGTCCTTCCCGGGACCGCCAGGGCTGGGATTTCATAGTTGCCGAAGCCAAAAAAGAGGGCAAGGTGACCATAATGGGGGGCATAATTCCCACTTTGCAGACGGCGTTACGAGACGCGATTAGGGCAAAATACGGCATAGACCTCGAGTTTACTGTCGGCAGGGGCGCCGAACTGGTGGAGAAGCTCCGCGCTGAAAGGCAGGCCGGCCTCTATTTACTGGACCTCCACCTTGCCGGGGCGACCACTGCCACCCTGCAGCTCAAGCCTGGTGGATTTCTCGACCCCATGGACAAACTGATCATCCTCCCGGAAGCCAGCGATGCAAAGGCCTGGTTTGGTGGGAGGCACCAGTGGGTGGACAACGAGGAGAAATACATTTTCACCAATAGTCTTTACGCCGCCCAGACCCTGGCGGTAAATACCGACATGGTAAAACCGGGCGAGATCAAGTCGTGGAGGGATGTCCTCAATCCGAAATGGAAGGGACAAATTGTGATAAACGATCCCACGGTCGCCGGCAACGGCGCCCGCTGGTACGGTGTGGTCAGCACTGCCATCATGAATGTCGATTTCATGAAGGAGCTGGCGAAGCAGGAACCCATTTTCAACCGCGACCAGCGGCTTCAGGTCGAGTGGGTAGCCAAGGGTAAATATCCCATTATTCTCGGTCCCCAGGTGCCGAACGTGACCGAGTTCCGCAAGGTAAACGCCCCTATCGCCTGGGTGCAGCCCCAGGAAGGCACCTATTTGTCCGGCGGCAATACCGCCCTGTCTCTGAGCAACCGGCCGGCGCATCCCTACGCCGCCCAGGTCTTCATCAACTGGCTGCTTACCCGAGAAGGGGCCACCATACTGGCCAGGGAGACCCTCTTTCAGAGCGCCCGGCTGGATGTGGATACCAGCTTCCTCAAACCCGACGAAATTCGTGATCCGGCCGTGAAGTATTTTGTGGCCGAGAAGGAGGATTTCCTGGCCACTCAGGCCCAGCATATGAAGGCAGCGAAAGAGATCTTTGGCCCGGTGATGAAATAGGCTGAACAGGTGGAGGTACACCCTCACCCCTAGCCCGGACAAGCCGGAACCAAGAAATATTGTATGGCAGAACTTTTGCGCATAATCTGTTGTTTAGGGACTAACCCTCCCCCGTCAAGGGTCCCGTCAAGGGAGATGGAATTGCAGGAGGTCAATCAAATGTCGATGTCAAAGTGGATAGCACTCTTTTCCGTGGTTGTGTTGCTGGCGGCCGGTTGCCTGGGAGCGGCAACACCCACACCGGCGCCGGCGTCGGGCCCGGCGGCCCCGGCGGCACCGAAGCAGACCGGATGGCAGGCCGAGTGGAACAGGACAATCGAGGAGGCCAGGAAGGAAGGCAAGGTCGTCGTCTATTCCAACGTCGGGGCCGATGCCCGGCAGATGCTGGTGGCCAAATTCAAAGAAGCCTTCGGGCTGGACCTGGAGTTCCTGGTGGCCACCGGTTCGGAACTGGTCCCGAAAGTAGAAGCGGAACGTAGAGGCGGACTGTATATACCCGATTTCTACATGTCGGGCACCTCGACCCTTATCGCCAACATGAAACCCAGGGGCTACCTGGAAAACCTGGAGGACAAGTTCATTCTGCCCGAGGTGCTGGATAACAGGGTCTGGTTTGGAGGCAAACGGACCTATGCCGATGTCGAGCAAAAATATATCCTGCTGCAGTTCCTGTATCCCAGCCTCAACATGCTGGTGAACGCCGACCGGATAAAGCCGGGCGATGCCGATTCCTATGCCGTCCTCCTCGACCCCAAATGGAAGGGCAAGATTGGCATTCAAGACCCGACCATAGCCGGCGCCGGGCAAACGGTGTTCAACGCCGTGGGTGAGCTGGTGCTCGGGTTCGACTACTGGAGGCAGTTTGCCAGGCAGGGACCTTTTGTTACCCGCGACCGCCGTCTCCAGGTTGAGTGGGTGGCCAAGGAAAGGCACCTGATTACCCTGGGGCCGTCCACCCCGGTAGTGGCCGACTTCATGCGCGCGGGGGCCCCTTTGCGCTGGGTGCAACCTGAAGAAGGCACCTTCCTGTCCACCACCCAGGCGCTATCCATGTTCGACAAGGCGCCGCACCCCAATGCCAGCAAGGTATTCCTCAACTGGATCATGACCCGCCAGATGGCCACCGAAATGAGCAAGGCGGTGTTGCTCCAGAGCGTGCGCGAAGACGTGCCCACCGATCACCTCGATCCCATCGGCGTTCGAAAGCCAGGGGGCAAGTACGTGTGGGCTACCGGCGAGGCATTTTTGATCAAAGAGCCGGAGTTCAGGAAGATCGCCGTAGAGATTTTTGGGCCAATTCTCACCAAGTAATTTGTGGAGCCTTTGACAAGCGGAAAAAAGCAATAAAGATTACGGAGATTAAGAAACAGATTACAGAGATTACGAAGTTGAAGGGTCGACCCATTAGAAATCTCCGTAATCTCCACTAATCTCTGTAATCATCATATAGAAAGAGGCACATGGAGTACGAAGCTTTCCTGCAACTGGTCAAGAGAAGGAGAAATACCAGGTTCTTCAAACCGGACCCCCTGCCTGAAGGCACGGTGGAAAAGTTGATCGAGGCGGCGCACTGGGCTAATTCCGGCTCGAATGCCCAGCCGTGGGAATTCATAGTAGTTACCGACCCCGGGCAGAAACAGAAGCTTCTGGATATCTATCAATCGTATGAAATCTCCTCCCATAAAATGGAGCTTACCCGCAACGACCGGTGGAAACACCCCGGCCGCGCCCGGGAGCCAGGGCCGCCGCGCTTCAAGGATGCCCCTGTGCTCATCGTGATAGCTGCCGACCAGCGGACGATGATGGCTTCGGTGGTAACCGCCACTCTCTATCCCGAGAGTCACACCTTTCACATGAATATCGCCACCGCGGTACAAATTTTGCACCTGGCCGCCGCGTCTCTTGGACTGGCCTCGGAATGGGTCAGCATCGGCAACCAGATCGAGGAGCGGGTGAAAGCCGCCCTGGACATCCCCGCCGACTTCAGGGTCTATGTAATGGCGCCCATCGGCTACCCCGCTCGAGAGCCGGCGAAGGTGGGCCGGAGGGACATCAAGGATATCATCCACCTCAACCGTTTTGAACCGGCCAAATACCGCTCCGATGAGCAGGTGCTGGACTTTATCCTCAGTCTGCGGAACAGCTACGGAAAGCGGTAGGGTCAGGACGCCCTCACCTTAATCTTCTCCCGCGGCGGGGAGAGGAAATTCCCCTCTCCCTTGACGGGAGAGGGTCAGAGCTTGCCCTGAGCGAAGCCGAAGGGGTGAGGGTGATACGGCTCGCCCTTGCATTCCCGATGACATGATTCAAGTCCGGTAGAAAGTAATTAACGTGGCCAGGCCATCGAGATATACTCCTGAGCTTGCCCAGGAATACCTGAAAAAAGGATACTGGGAAAAGATAACGGTACCGGACATGTGGGACCGGAACGCCCGGGACTTTCCCGACCACGAAGCGCTGGTCGATTCCCGGACGCGTGTGACATGGTCACAGGGCAACCGGCTTATTGACCGGCTGGCCCTTGGCCTTCTGGATATGGGCATGAAGCGGGATGAGGCCCTGGTCCTTCAATTACCCAATTGCGTGGAGATCTTCCTGCTGCGGGTTGCCTGCGCCAAAGCCGGCGTCCTGTGCGTCCCGGCCTTGAGGACGCTGCGGGAACGCGAAATGGCTTACGTCCTGAACTATGTCGAGGCTGCGGGCATCGTCATACCCTGGAAGTTCAAAGGGTTTGACTATCTGCAGATGGTGCGTGCCCTGCAGCCACAATTGCCCCGCCTCAAACATATTGTTATCAAGGGCGAAGAAGCCCCGGAGGGGACGGTCTCGCTGGCGGAAATGATGAATCGCACTATTGAACGGGAATATCCGCCGGACTACCTGCAGGAGACCAGGTATGGTCCAGACGATGTCGCGCTTATTTTCTTGACTTCGGGTACCACTGGCCTTCCCAAGTTTGTTGAATTCCCAGGCTGCGCCCGCCTGTACAGTACCCGGGTGCGGACCCAGCATCTGGGTCTGGACGACAGGGATGTCATTGGGGCCTTTCTACCCGCGGCTATCGGGCCAAATGCCATCGCCTATTACGGAGCGCCCCGGGTCGCCGCCAGAACGGCCATCCTTGAGAGCTTTGAGGCGGAAGCGGCATTGGAAATGGTCCAGCGCGAAAGGGTGACGGTGCTGAGTGTGGTGCCCACTGCCCTGCATATGATAGTCAATCACCCGGATTTGCCTGACTATGACCTCGGTTCCTTGCGAATGATTCTAACCTCGGCCTCTTCACTACCCTACCAGTTGGGGCTGGAAGCCGAGGCCAAATTGAAGTGCCCGATACTCCAGGACTATGGCACCGCCGATTTCGGCGGTCTGACTCTAAATTTTCCCGGTGACTCGCGGCACATCCGGCTGACCACCGTTGGCAAGCCTTATCCGGGAGTTGAGATCATCCTGGTTGACGAAAGCGGTGTACCGGTGCCGCAGGGTGAAGTAGGCGAGATCTGGGCCAGGGGACCAACCTCGTTAACCTCGTACTACAAAGATCCGGAGGGCACGGCGCAGTCATTGAGCACGGGAGGCTGGTTCAAGACCGGCGACCTGGGGAAATTCGATGGCCAGGGCAACCTGACCATCGCCGGGCGGCGCAAGGAAATGATTATCCGGGGCGGGCAAAACATCTATCCCGCCGAGATCGAAACCTTGCTGGTGACCCATCCCGGGGTTTCCGCCGCCGCCGTCATCGGCATGCCCGACCCGTTGATGGGAGAAAAGGCGTGCGCCTATGTTGCCCTTAAGCCCGGACAGTCGTTCAGCATGGAGGAGATGATCAATTATCTCAAAGACCGGAACATTGCCCTGTACAAGCTGCCGGAGAGGCTGGAAATCCGGGATAGTCTTCCCGTGTTGGGCGAGCAGAAAATAGACAAGAAAGTGCTGGTGCAGGACTTGAACGCGAAACTAAGGGCGGAAGCTCACCATGGCTAAGGCAACACGTTATACGCCGGAGGTCATAAAGGAATATTTCGACAAGGGCTACTGGGACGCGGTAACCATTTCGGACATCTGGGAACGGAATGCCCGGATTCATGCCGGTAAGGAGGCCCTGGTCGATGCCAGGACACGGATTACCTGGGCTGAAGA
>CAZFEA010000022.1:0-6496 GCA_964518085.1 uncultured Dehalococcoidia bacterium | reverse complement strand
CCAACTGCGTCGAGCTTGCTCTGCTGAGGATCGCCTGCGAGCGGGCGGGGTTGACCTTTTTGCCGGCGTTGAGGACGTTGCGCACCACCGAGATGGAGCAGATACTGCCATTCCTCGAAGCCAGGGCCATCGTGATCCCGCGAAAGTTCCGGGACTTCGACTACTTCCACATGGTGCAGCAGCTCAGGCCAAAGGCGCCGGAGTTGAAACACGTGCTGGTGACCGGTGATGATGTGCCCGGTGGCGCGATATCGGTCAAGGAAATGCTGGCCCGCCCGCTGGAAAAGAAATATCCCGCGGGCTACCTGGAAAAATTCAAGCTTCCGGCTACCGAGCTGGCTATGGTGGTCCATACCACTGGTTCAACCGGGTTTCCAAAATTTGTCGAGGAACCCATCGCGGGACGGCTGTGCACCGCGCGGGGGCACATCGCCGGGTCGAAGTTGAACCGCCGGGATACGGTGGCGGCGCTGGGGCCGGCCCCCGCCGGCCCCAACGCCGTCTTCTATTCCTCTGGGCCGTACGTGGGCGCCAGGATGGTCTTCCTCGAGCATTTTGAACCGGAGGCCGCCCTGGAGATCATCCAGCGAGAAAAAATCACCGTTCCTTGCCTGGTGCCGGCAATGCTGGCCATGATGGTCAAGAGTCCGCATCTGGCAAAATACGACCTCAGTTCGCTGCGGACGATCGTCACCAGCGGCGCCATGCTGTCTTATGAGCTGGCTCTGGAGGCCGAGGAGAAACTTAAGATACCGGTCATCCAGACCTACGGCTCTGTCGATGGAGGCGGTGTCGGCATTACCGCCGTCGACGCGCCGCGGGAGTGGCGGCTGCTTACCGTGGGCAAGCCCTACGAAGGGAACGAAGTCAAGTTCCTGGACGATTCAGGGAAAGAGGTGGGGCCGGGCGAGGTGGGGGAGATCGTAGTGCGCGGGCCGACCATGGACGGCGCTTTTTACAAAGACCCCGAGGCCACCAGGCATGCCTGGACTCCGGATGGCTGGTTTCACATGGGCGACCTCGGCAAATGGGACGGGCACGGCAATATCGTCATCGCCGGGCGCAAAAAGGACGTTATCATCCGGGGCGGCCAGAACATCTACCCTGCCGAGGTCGAGAACCTGCTGCTGCAGCACCCCCGGGTCTATTCGGTGGCCATTGTTCCCTTCCCCGACCAGATAATGGGGGAAAGGGCCTGTGCCTTTGTCGTCCCCCGGCCCGGGCAAACCGTGAGCCTCGATGACATCTCTTCTTTTCTGAAGGCCAAAAGCATCGCCCCGTACAAGATCCCCGAACGGTTAGAGATACTGGAGCAAATGCCCCTGGTTGGCGACCAGAAGATAGACAAAAAGACCCTGGCGCTGACCCTGGCGTCCCCCCCTCTGAAAAAAGGGGACTAAGGCGCATTCGAACATGAGAAGCGGCAGAAGACCCAAAAAGGTGCCTATGTCAATGCGGACACTGAGAAAGGGTGCCAGCACCAGCATGATGGCGCCCTGGACGATGGTTATAGCCGCTATGCCAACAGCCTTACCGACCAGTATGCCACTTCGGTTTAGGGGCGAGACCAGGACCTCCTTCAGGAAACCAAACTCTCTGTCCCAGACAATGGAAACCAGGCAGAAACTCCTCGCCCCGCGGCACCGTAAATGTGATGGAGTCGTTTGCGATGCCGGGTTTGAGAGACTGCTTCATGAGGAGGTGTGCTGCCTGTCGGTTATCGATCGTCTTTATGGAGATGACATCTCCGCCGAGACTGTCTTTCAGCTTTTCCGGCGTGTCCAATGCCACAATCCGACCATAGTCCATGATCGCGATTCGGTCGCAGTTCTCCGCCTCATCCATATCGTGGGTCGTCATAAAAACGGTCAGGTTTTCCCGCTTTCGCAGGTCAAGGATATAGTCCCAGATGCGGCGGCGGGTTTGCGGGTCCAGGCCTAAAGTAGGCTCATCCAGGAAAAGTAGCCGGGGGTGATGCAGAAGGCCGCGAGCTATCTCCAGACGTCGCTCCCAGGAAGCCGAATACCTCGCCTTCATCGACGCCGAAAGAAACTCCTTTCACCGCCGCCAGTTTGCCAAAGTTCTTTACCAGATTACTCGTCTCAATCACTTTCATTGACTGTCCCTTCGACTTGGGTTCCCCTACCAGTGCCTGAAGATTGGTTCGTAGGGAAGCCTGGCCTTGGTGTGGGATTCTCTCCAGCACGCCGCTCACGTTGTTTGCGCCACCCGTATGGGGTCACGCCCTGCGGCTTGTACATATTCAGCACCAGGATCACCAGCAACATCAGCAGGCCCCCCACGGGATGGAGGAGTGGAGCCAACAGCCCGCCCCGAAGAGAATCGGCGCTTTCCGTTTCAGCCGCTACACCTGCCATGAAGCTAATTGGCTCCAACTGCGTGAGCAAGACAAGAGTTGCGATCAGAGTCAGCAGGAGTGAGATTAGAACCCAATAGTGCCGGAACAAGCCCCATGTCGTGCCCAACGACTGGACAATCCCGGTCAGGAGCGAAGCGAAGGCCATTGGGACGACGACGTACTTGACGATCAACTCCATGGCGAGATAGGTGGCTCGCACCGTTTGAGCATCCTGGCTGCTCAGACCAGCGATGACCAGGGTTATGTAAGTAACCACCGCGCCGACCCAGCCGACCGCGACAGCGATATGCACTGTGAGCGCGAACTTGCGAAGGCGGGGTGTCATGGTCATGGTTGCGGCGCTCCATTTTCTAGAGGTAGTGTCTGGCCGCCAATATCACCGGGGCGTATGTGACGACCAGGACCGTGTTTGCCAGCATCGAAAATGAGGATAAAGATGAGCAGCAGAACCACCGCGACGCCGATAATCCCAAACACCTTCACCCAGCGTGGCATGCCGGGCGGTCTTTGTTCACCCGTTGATAGCTCCTTTCCCGATGGCGAAAACAGGTATAGCCAGGGTATGATTCTGGGGCCGGGACAAGAGGTCACGTTGCCAGCTTTTCCAGCCCCATGCTTTCCATGAAGGCGTCCAGGCGGTCCAGCACCTGGGCTTCGTTTAGCTCCCGTTTGTCACCCATGTTTCCCTCGAAGGTCAGGGTGGGGATGCCGAGCTTTGACAGATGAAGTTTGTTTTCCATCTGGCCCATGACGCTTCCCTCACAGCCCCGGTTCAGATGATAGACATAGCCGTCCAGTTTCCACTGTTTGGCCATGCGCTCCTGTGTCAGCCGCAACTCGATCGGTCCGTAGAAGGTGCTGGGCCAGGTCATCCGCCTCAGGGTCAGTTCCGCCAGGTGGTGCACCGCTTCTTCCCGGTCTTTCAAGGACTGGCCCAGTTGCTGGGGGGTCTTCAGGGCCACCATGGAACCATCGGGTAGATCGTCCCAGGCGCCCATAAGCCCGTAGGTGTAAACCGAGCCCACGAACACCGCGCCATATCTCTCCACGTGGCGGTAAAGCTCCAGGAAGTACCAGGGCGGCTGGGAGTCATCGAAAAGGCGGCACCTTTCGGTGGGAAGGGCAGCTATCTGGTTGGCCGCCCGGTACTTGACCTCGTCGAGAAGCTCTTCATAAAAGTCGCCCGACTGCTTCTCGTGCCTCATCAGCACCGCCATGACGTACAGGGCGAATATGCTTTTCTGGTCCAGCGGGGCGGGCACGTACTTCTGGTAGGTGCAGATTTCAGCCCACAGAGAGCAGGCCCGCGCCTCGTTGTTGGCCGCCTGGACCAGCAGTTCGTCGTTGTATTCCTTGCCGGTGATCTTCTCCATCCATTCGATGGCTTCGTGCAACTGGTCCTCCAGGTACTTCACCCTGAGCCGGTTGTGGCCCGGCTGGTTCGGCCCGACGGGCAGGTCGATGCCCTTATACGGGACCTTGAAATGCTCGGAGACCACCTGGAACCACTTGGCGTGAGAGTCGCAGAAATGGGTCTGGAAGCAGAAGTCGGGCTTCGGAAAATGCCCGCCGAAGGGGCTTTTGTCCAGTATCATCGAACCCCAGTAGTTGCGCATGTAGCTGCACAGGTCACGGGCGTAGTTGCGGGCCTCGATGGCCTCGGCGCACTGGGTTGACAGGACGGGGTCGGTGGCGATGCTGGCCCCCCAGGGCTCGGCGCCGAGGAAGGCAAAATCGCCCAGGCCGGCTACCAGGGGGGTGAATCCCTCAACCCCTCCGGTAACCGTCAGCAAGCCCAGTTCTCTGGCCGAATGGAGTTTCTTATAGTGATTGAGCCGCAGCTCTTTGGCCTTGCGCCAGCATTTGAGCGGCTCACTGCGGTATTTTTTCAGTTCTTTGAGCGCCATCAGGGTCTCCTTATCTGCCAATCCCCTCTCCCTCGACGGGAGAGGGCAAGGGTGAGGGTGACGTTTGTTCCTTGGGTTCTTTGGGTTCCACCCCCAACCCAATGAACTCAACGAACTCAACGAACCTGTCTAGACCAGCTCCAGTTGCAGCATCTCCAGAAACGCCTCGATCCTGGTGCGGAACTGGCCGACCGGAACGGTGATGTCGAATTCCAGGAACAGGCCGGGAACACCGTTCTCTTTGAGCAGTTTCATCAGGGGTGGTATGTCCAGCTCGTGGGGATCGCAGAATTTTTGCTGGATGAGTAGCGCCCCCTGGACGTTGTAGTCCTTGACCAGTTTCAGAATGTGGTCGTAGCGCCGGCGCCCTTCCCAGTCCTTTATGGGACATGGCGGCCGGTTCACGTACCGTGCAGCTATGGCGGCGAGGCGGTCTTCTTCGAGGACGACGTCATTCCAGAAATACCGGCTACCAGTGCACTGGTCGTCGATGACCACGTTGGCTCCCAGGTCCTTCTCGACCAGCGACATGAAATCCAGGTTGTCGATAACGCTGCTGATGATCATCAGCCGGGCGCCGGACTGTGGCCTGTCCCTGCGTTCCGGGATTTCTTTAATGGCCTGTTCGAGCCACTGGTTATGCTCGGCTTTATCGGCGAACATGGCCGAGAGTACCATCTCCATGGCCTCGGTCCCGGAGATGGCCGGCGGGTCTGATTTACGCATCTGGTAGATTTGCCTCATCAAGCGCCGGTTGGTGTTGTAGACCTCGATCGCCCGGTCAAGACTGGCATCGGTGATCTCTTTTCCCGACCACCCTTCCAGCGACTCGCGGAGCAGCCCCAGTTCTCCGGAAAGCAGCGGCAGGGCAAATTTGCTCTGTACCTTGTTGGGCATGACCAGGTAATGGTAGTAGGGGGTGTTGACATTGAGCACCCAGCTATTGAAGCACTGGCGCATGTGAATGCAGGAAAGCGCCGTAGCCACGCCATCGAGGTAGTGGTACCTGCCCTTCAGTCCCTGCGCCAGGCAGTCCCGGGATAGGGGGCAAAACATTGTGTAGATGTGCGGTTCGGTTACGTCCTGGGCCTCGTGACTGCCCAGGATCCTCACCGGGAGGGCGCCGGCGGCATAGATGAGTTCCTCTGGGGTATAGGTGCACATGTAGCCGAGCATCTTCCTACCGGTACGTTGCTTCCAGTCACGGGCATAATCATGCCGTTTTTCGGCGACCTGTCTGAACTTCTCCATCATGGTAATAGACTCCTTGGACTGACCGGCCCTTCCCTCTCCCTTGATGGGAGGGTCAGGTGTCTTGTTCCTCCGTTCCCGCTCCCTTGACGGGAGAGGGTCAGGTGTCTTGCTCCTCCGTTCCCTCTCCCTTGACGGGAGAGGGTCAGGGTGAGGGTGAATATAGTCTTAATCTTAGTAGTGGCAATTTTACTATCTTACGGCAAAATAAGCAACAGGGCGTGGCGGCGCGCTGCGCGGGCACGGGTTTTCGTCTATAATATCAAGCGGTCAGGACCATGGACAAGGAGAGGATGGATGCAACAGGTAGAACAGTCCGATAACTGGTTTCTCTTTCTTTATGTGCTCGCCACTGCCGCCGGGGCCGGTGTTGGCGTGAATGTCTTGGGGTCGCTGGCCAAGGAGTACACCAGCCATCCGCCGGTCTTGATAATCGCCGCCGTCCTCGCCGGGGCATGCATTGGCCTGGCCCAATGGCTGGTGCTCAGGCACTGGATCGGCATGGACGGTGCGTGGGTCGTAGTAACTGCTATTGGCGGGCCCGCGGTGCTGGCCATATTTGTCACGCCCCTTCTGGCCTCACTCCAGTTGGTTGTCGGTGCACTGCAGTGGCTCACCCTCAGGCGTTACCTTCCCGATGCAGCGTGGTGGATACCCGTCCGGCTTGTCGCCTGGCTTTTGGCCATGGTGGCCGGCATAGCTGCCGGCGTGGCTTTAGCCGCATTCGGGCCTTCTGATCCCCTCCCTCCCGGAGCGCGTGGATTCAGAGTCTCTTACCTGGTGGCGTTCGGCCCGGCTGTCTTCGGGGCCGTGCTGGGCCTGGTTACCGGGGTTGCGCTCCGAATCCTTATCAGGAAAAGCCGCCGCGCTGTAAACTCAGGTGCGCCGGAGCTGCTCTGAAATACCGGTACCACAGGCGTCCCCGCCTGTGCGGACATGGTTTTTCATACTTCATGGT
>CAZFEA010000021.1:0-16298 GCA_964518085.1 uncultured Dehalococcoidia bacterium | reverse complement strand
AACCTGGTGCTGGAGCAAAGCCAGATGCCGGAGACCGCCGCCGGCGCCCTGAAAAGCATTGAGGCCCGCGGGCATCCCTGGCGCGGCACCACCGCCACCAGGACGGACTGGGCGAAGGGTATTGATGTCAAGGTGCTGGCAGACAATAAAGATATCGACATACTTTACTGGGTGGGCTGCACCTCCGCCCTGGAAGACCGCAGCATGAGAATATCCGCATCCTTCGCCCGGCTGATGAAGCAAGCCGGGGTAAGCTTCGGCATCCTGGGTTCCGAGGAGTTCTGCTGCGGCGACCCGGCGCGCCGCATGGGCAACGAGTATCTATTCCAGATGATGGCCCAGCGCAATATCGAAACGATGAACGGCTACGGGGTGAAGAAGATCGTCACCGGTTGCCCCCACTGTTTCCAGACCATCAAGCATGAATATCCCGCCTTCGGCGGCAAATACGAGGTGGTCCATCATACCCAGTTCCTGGGCGAGCTCCTGAAAGAGGGAAAACTCAACCCCGGCAAGGGCTTTTCCAGGAAGATCGTCTACCATGACGGGTGCTACCTGGGACGCTACAACGATATTTTCAGCGAACCGCGCAATATCCTGGATAGCATCCCGGGGGCCAGAAGGACCGAGATGGACCGGCGCAAATACCGGAGCTTCTGCTGCGGGGCGGGGGGCGGGAGGATGTGGATGGAGGAACGCATCGGCCAGCGGATCAACGAGGCCAGGACCGGGGAAGCCCTGGCCACCGGCGCCGAGGTTATCGCCACCGCCTGCCCCTATTGCATGCAGATGTTCGTTGACGGTCTGAAGACCAAAGGCGCGGAAGATAAGGTCAAGGCCATGGATGTGGCCGAGATACTGGAGGCGGCGAAGCAGGAGATAGGAGATAGGAGATAGGAATTAGGAGTTCGGTACCACAGGCGGCCCTGCCTGTGAAACACCAGCCGGTACCACAGGCGGCCCTGCCTGTGTCCCTGTCACTTGATACTTGTCACTTGATAGTTGTCACTTGATACTTTAACGGAGCCCAGCATGAAGATTGACATTTACGCCCACATCTTGCCACCTAAATACTGGGAGGCGGTGAACCGCCACGGCGGCGCTATCCAGGTAACCGGCAAACTGACTTCGCTGTGGGATATGGACCAGCGCCTGCGCATCATGGACCGCTTTGACGACCTGGCCCAGGTGCTGGTGGGAGGCGGCACGTTGAGGAGCGCCACCCCCCAGCAAGAGGCCGAACTATCCAGGATAGCCAATGAAGAAGTGGCCGAAATCGTGGCCCGGAATCCGCAGCGCTTTCCCGCCGGGGTGGCCAACTTGCCCTTTCAGGACCCCGACTTGATGCTCCGGGAAGCCGAGCACGCCCTCAAGGAACTGAAGCTGAAAGGTGTGCTCATGCCGGCGCCGATTTACGGCAGGTCCATTGACCGGCCTGAAATCATACCTCTGTACGAGATGCTCGTCCGGTACGACCTCCCCGTCTGGCTGCACCCCGCCCGCCCGCCGGCGCCGGAGTACAAAGGTGAGGACAAATCATGGTACGGCATGTGGCTGCTATGGGGCTGGCCCTACGAGTCCACGCTGGCGATGACGCGGCTGGTATTCTCTGGCGTCATGCAGAAATACCCCCGGCTGAAAATGATCATCCATCATGCCGGCGCCATGGTCCCTTTCTTCCAGGAACGGATTGTGAATTTCTTCAATTCCTGGGAAATGACCGGAAAAGAGAATTACAAAGCGGGCCTCGACCGGGAGCCGGTGGACTATTTCCGCATGTTCTATGTAGATACAGCCATCAACGGGAACAGCAAGGCCCTATCGCTGGCCGCCGCTTTTTATGGCGCCGGCCGGGTCCTTTTCGGCAGCGACTTTCCCTACGATGCCGAAAATGGCTACCTGGCCACCAAACATGCCATTGACGCCGTCGAGGAAATGGACATCCCGCAGGCGGACAAACGGAGGATTTTCGAAGGCAATGCCAGGAGGCTGCTGAACTTGGGCGGACCGTAGAAGGGGAAAGGGGAAAGGGGAAAGGAAAAGGGGAAAAGAAGAAAATTGGAGAGAAGAGATGGAAAGAAGAAGGGAAGTTCCCGAAACGGGCCAGCCCGAAGTGGTGAAGACGGCCGACCTGGTTTCCTACCAGGAGGGCTCGGTGGTGAGCAAGACGCTGATCGACCGGAGAAACGGCACGGTTACCCTCTTTGCCTTCGCCGAAGGCCAGAGTCTCAGTGAGCATTCCGCGCCTTTCGATGCCCTGGTCTACGCTCTTGACGGCAGCGCGGAGATAACCATTTCTAACAAGCCGTACCAGGTGTCACGGGGAGAGATGATAATCATGCCCGCCAACCAGCCTCACGCCCTCAGGGCCAAAGGCAGATTCAAGATGACGCTGACGATAATACGGTCTTGAACGACATCGGTCCGGGGCTGCGTAGCGGCGAGGTCTCCTCGCGGTGGTCGCGCGCGGAAACCGCGCGGCTACGAAACTGTGGGACGCCGGCCCGGTATCACAGGCGTCCTCGCCTGTGAGACATTGTCTTCATTGCATCATGGTGCTCGTCGGCGAGCACGAACGATTATTCCGACAATGAAAGGAGCCCTTCATGTCAGACTACGAAAACTTTCTGCAACTGGCGCAGAAGAGGAGAAGCATCCGCCTCTTCAAAGAAGACCCCCTGCCGGATGATTACATCAACAAAATCGTCGAGGCGGCCCGGTTCGCCCCCTCCGGGGCCAACTCCCAACCCTGGGAGATCGTCGTCGTCAAGGACCGGGCAACCAAAGACAGGATCGTAGACATCGTCAAGGAAGCCAGCGTTGCCAGCTACAAGCTGGGGCAAACACGGCCGCGAGAGGAGCAACACCCCGCCGACCACCGGGTAATCGAGCATCCCGGCTTCCAGGACGCCCCGGCTTATCTGATCCTTTTCGGCGACCTGAGACTGGAGGCAACCTATCCGCTGTCGGCCTACGCCTACGACCGGGAAAGCATCACCGCGTCCAGCCTGGCCAGCGCCTTCCTGTACATGCAACTGGCGGCAACATCTTTGGGCCTGGCCGCGCAATGGGTCACTGCCACTTCTCAACCTCTGCCGCAGGCCCTGATCAAACTGCTCCTGGGCGTTCCCGGGCAATTTCACCTCTACGACACCATGGTTGTCGGTTTTCCCCGCCAGACCCCACCCCCGCGGCTCATCAGGGAGGCAAAAGAATTCACCCACTACGACCGGTACGACATGTCCAAACACCGCAGCGACCAGCAGGTCCGCAAATTCATCGACGACGTGCACCACGGCCGGTCCAAAATCGCCGACTGATAAACCGAACCGGCGTAGGGTGGGTTAAGCGCAAACGGGGCCTGGGTGGTCCAGGCAGGATTTGCGCGAACCCACCGCATCCGGCACCACAAATTCCGGCGCACCGGCGGGGATGCCCGCGGCGCCGTTAGAAGGGAAGCAAGGAATGGACTTAGACCAGCCGGGCACAGTCATAGATACCGATGTCCTGGTCATCGGCAGCGGCATTGCCGGGGCATTCGCCGCCATCAAGGCCAGGCAGGCCGGGGCGCGGGTGGCGGTAGCCGATCGCGGCATTTCGGGCAAGAGCGGCGCCAGTTCCATGGCCTCGGGCGTCTTCCATCACTTTCATCCCCGGGAAGACAACCTGGAAAACGCCATCAAAGAGGGCGCATTGAGCCGGCTTTACCTGGCCGACCAGAATGTCTCGGCAAGGGCGCTGCCGGAGACGTTCCAGCGGCTGGAAGAAATGGCTGGCTGGGGTGTCCTGTTCGAGAAAAAGGACGGCAGGCTGGTCCGCTTGAAAGGTCATGGCAGCGTGGCCACGCGGGTGGCGGTGTTCTCCGGCAGCGGCGGCCAGCTCATGTCCGCCCTTGCCGGCCACATGCGAAAGATCGGGGTCAACGTAGCCAACCATCTGATGATCGTCGACCTGTTGACCTCGGACGGCCGGCTTCCCACCGGAGGCAGGGTAACCGGCGCCATCGCTCTCAACACGCAGACCGGCGATATTTACCCCATCAGGAGCCGGGCCACCGTCCTGTGCTGCGGGGCATGGAAACTCCCATACGCAGAGCACGTTCCCCATCCCCTGGGCGGCGACGGCCATGCCATGGCCCTGAGGGCCGGGGCGGAGATGACCGGCCTCGACCTTTCCAAGGTCCGGGGCGTCAGGCCGGTATACGCCATGGTCGGCTCCACCATCAACATCATACTGGGGCAGGGCGCCATCATGACCAACCGTTTGGGCGAACGCTACATGCTCCAGTACGACCCCCTGCGCAAAGAACAGACCGAGAGATGGTTGTTGACCGCGGCGACTCTCAAAGAGCTGAGAGAGGGACGGGGACCCATCGGGCTGGACATGACCCACTTTACTCCCGAGCAGGTCAGGCTGGTTAAGACCGCTGTGCCGCTGGTGATTGCCAGGGTGGAAGCGGCGGGCAAGGATATCACGCGAGACAAGCTGGAATATACCGTCTGGACCTATCCCGTCCTCATGACCGGTGAAGGCGGCGCCAAGGTCAATGAAAAAGGCGAGACATCCATCGAAGGGCTGTACGCCGCCGGGGATGATTCGGACAACGCCGGGTCCTCCGTGGGGGCGCTGCCGGGCGGCGCAGTCACCGGGGCATGGGCGGGGGAAAACGCGGCAGGCTATGCCGCCAGATCCCCCGGTCCCGAGGTCGTTGATCAGCAGGCCCGCCAGCTCAAAGAGAAAACACTCCGGCCCCTGACAATACAGAAAGGAATTCCTTACGATGACGCCTGGAAAAAGGCCGAGGTCATTGCCAGGGAGGGGATCGGACTGGTCAAGAGCGAGCACCGGCTCAAGCAGACAATGGCCGACATCGCCCGTTTCCAGGCAGAGGATGCCCCCCGGCTGATTGCCGCCGACCCGTCCGGACTGGCCAAGGTGATTACGTTATGTAATTTCCTTGAAGTGGCCGGCGCCGTCTGCGCCACGGGCATCCATCGCACCGAGACCAGGGGGTCATCCATCCGGGAGGACTACCCGGAGACGGACAACATCAACTGGCTCAAAGATATCATTACCCGCAAGACGGACTCCGGCTTTGATACCAGGCACGACCCGCTTCCCGTGGACCGGTACCCCTTCCCCCCGCCCCGGAAGAAGTTCAACCAGCTTAAGCTTTTTTCGGGAATCTCCCGCGAGGAAGACATCCTGGAGAAGGCGACCAGGATCTGACACGTGGCAATGTCCGGCGAAAAATGGTAAGCTACGGAAGCTGGTCGCGCCAGGATGCTCCGAATATGATACATGGCAAGTATTACGAAGAGTTCCAACTAAACGAAACATTTCAGACGCCGGGCAAGACCATAACCGAGTCCATGATCACCCTGTCCCTGGGCATCGGCGGTTTCATCATTCCCTTTTTCCAGGATGCCGAGTATGCCCGCCAGACAGTATTCAAAGGTATTGTCGCCCCGGCCCACCTGACCCTGCTGGTCCTGGGCGGCCTGGTGGAACAAACGGGAATTTTCCACGAAACGGTGGTGGCCCTCACCGGCATGGAAGGAAAGTTCAAAGCTCCGGTGCGCCCGGGCGATACTATCAAGGCTGAGGTCACAGTGACCGCCATGCGGCAAACCTCAAACCCCGCCATTGGCTCAGTCACCCTGGACCACACGGTCAAAAACCAGCGCGAAGAAACCGTAGCTGAAGTCAAGATTACCCACCTGGTGAAGAGGCGATGACCGAAGAGACCGGCTTGACCCCCAGGATCGAAGAATACCTCGAGTCCATTTTGAACATGGAGTTTGAAGGCAAAAAGGTTGTCGCCGCCCGGCTGGCTGACAGGCTCGGGCTGACACCGCCGACCATAGCGGCAACCCTCCGGCGCATGAAAAGGGACGGGCTCATTGAATTTGGCCCGCAGAAGACCATCGGTTTTACCGCCAAGGGCCGGACCATGGCCGTGGCCATGGTGCGCCGGCACCGGCTGGCCGAGCGGCTGCTGTCAGACGTCCTCAAAGTCCCATGGCACGAGCTCCACGAGGAAGCCTGTTTGATGGAGCACGGAATATCGGCCAATGTCGAGGAGAAGCTCTACGAGAGCCTCGGCCACCCGGAGGCTTGCCCTCACGGCAATCCGATTCCATACAACGACCAGCCGCCGGCGATCACCGGCGTTACCCTGGACACCGTGCCCCAGGGCACCATGATTATCGTGCAGCGCGTTTCTGAGGAATCCGTAAGGAAGTCGGATTTCCTTGAATTTCTTGAAAAGAACGGCATCGTTCCCGGCGCCACGTTCGTTGTCTCCGAGGTGGCCTCCCACGCAGGCATACTGACCCTGTCCCGGGGCGACCGGCAGGTATCGCTTGGAGTGAGTACGGCCCGGATAATCTGGGTGACCCCCGAGCGATCCTGAACGAAGCGGGCTATGCAGCTTCGAAACGGTCAGCCACAACACCCTCACCCTGACCCTCTCCCGTCAAGGGAGAGGGGACGCAGTTGTGCCTCCCACTTCTCACCTCTAACCTCTGACATCCAACTTCACTTTACCCTGGCCCTCTCCCATCAAGGGAGAGGGGATCTCCTCGTGCCGCGTGAGCATCAAACAGACCTTCAATAACGCCGTTCGCGGCAAGAACCACCACTGGTGGGTGCTGTGGGTTACCTCCTGCGGCACCTTCATGACCACTTACGACCTGGGCGCGGTGAGCATGAGCCTGCCGCAGATCATGGCTTCTTTCAAGACCAGCCTGGCCTTCACCGCCTGGGTCTTGCTGGCCCAACTGCTCACCTCTACCGCCCTTCTCCTGCCGGCCGGCAGGCTGGGGGACATCGTAGGGCGGAAAAAGGTATACAACATTGGTTTCCTTATCTTCATAACCGGTTCCGCCCTCGCCGGGCTGTCACAGAACCTGGCCCAGTTGGTCATGTTTCGCATCCTGCAGGCCAGCGGCGCCGCCATGCTCCAGACGAATAACTTCGCCATTGTGGCCGCGGTGTTCCCCGACCGCGACCGGGGCAAGGGCCTGGGAACCCATGCGGCTTTGGCCGCCATTGGCGCCACCGCCGGCCCGGCGTTGGGTGGCCTCATCCTGGGACTGGTAGGATGGCGGGGTATCTTCTTCTTGAATGTGCCGGTAGGACTGATGGGGGCTTTGCTGGCCTATATCATTCTGGACGAAAAAAGGGTTTCACCTCCCAGGGAAAAGGTGGTGCGCAGCTTTGATTTCCCCGGCGCCGCAATAGCCACGGTGGCCGTGGGCTCACTGCTGCTCGGACTGAGCTTCGGACAGGAACGAAGCTGGGGCGCCATGGAGACACGCTTTTTGCTGCTGACCTCGGCCGTGGCCCTGGTGGCCTTTCCCCTTTTCGAGTCGCGCCAGCGGCATCCGCTGGTGGACACTGCTTTACTCCGAAACCGCACTTTTGCTTTCAACCAGACGGCCCGGCTGATAATGTTCCTGGCGATAGCTTCTACCATCCTGCTGATGCCCTTCTACATGCAGGTTGTGATGGGCTATTCTCCGTTTCAGACGGGCATGGTTATTGCCCCTATGAGCGTGGTTGTGGGCGCCGTTTCCCCGGTTTCCGGCTGGCTGACCAACCGGATCGCCACCAGGTTCCTCAGTGCCTTCGGCATGGCCGTCATGGGCTTCGGACTGTTCCTTACCGCCCAGTTGACCCCGTCTTCGACTAGCGGCGACATTGTCTGGCGGGTGATCCTGATCGGCATCGGCCACGGTGTTTTCCAGACGCCCAACAATACCTCGATCATGGACTCGGTGGGCAGAGAGAGCTTCGGCATCTCTTCGGGCATCATGTCTCTGGTCAGGGAAATCGGACGCGCCGTCGGCACCTCCCTGGCGAGCGTCATCGTCGTTTCAAGCATGTTTTCGGTGGTTGGCCCTATCTCCCTGTGGAGTTTGAAAAGACAGGGCGCCTCCGCCCTGGATGGCGCCGCCATCCTGGCCTTCGCCGATGGCATATCGAAAGCCTTCCTGGCAGGCGCCCTGCTATGCATCCCGGGTATAATATTATGCCTGACGCGCGGTAAGACAGCCAGAGACAGGGGCAAGCTGGAATAGTAACGATAAACCACAGATGAAACTGGTGCTAATCTGTGAAATCTTGTGGTTCCGTATGAACCGACTAGCATGTTGAGACGAGCTTTCTTCAACAGGGTCCACGGACGCAATCACCACTGGTACGTGCTGAGCGTAACCGGCGCCGGAAATTTCATGCATACTTACGACGTCGGCGCGGTGAGCATGAGCCTGCCACACATCATGGCCTCATTCCAGGCCGGCCTGGTTATGACAAGCTGGGTGCTTCTGGCCACGTTGCTAACCACCACCGCTCTGCTGCTTCCGGCGGGCCGGCTGGGAGACATCGTAGGGCGGAAGAAAATCTACATGCTGGGATTTATTATCTCCATCGCCGGGTCGGCGCTGAGCGGATTGGCCCAGGACCTGACCCAGTTGATCATTTTCAGGGTTATCCAGGCGACCGGGGCTGCCATGATCCAGACCAGCAGCTTTGCTATTGTTACCGCCGTCTTCCCCGAGAAGGAACGGGGCAAGGGACTGGGCTCGAGCATGGCCGTAATGTCCATTGCCGCCACCTCCGGACCGGCCATTGCGGGGGTGTTGCTCAGCCTGGTGGGCTGGCGAATGATCTTCTTCATAACCGTCCCCATAGGGATCATTGGCGTTATCCTGGCCCACCTCATTCTGGAAGAGAAGAGGGTGTCGCCGCCGCGGGAAAAGGTGGCCCCGCATTTCGATTACCTGGGCGCGGTACTGGCCACCGTATCCATAGGCTCATTTCTGGTCGGTCTCTCTTTAGGGCAGGACCGGAGCTGGTCGGCCCCCGAGACGCGCCTGCTCCTTGGCGCTGCCGTGGCGGCGGGAATAACGTTTCTACTGTACGAGGCCAAGCAGTCGCATCCATTGGTGGATACCAGGCTGCTGCGAAACCGGGGCTTTGCTCTGAACAACACCGCCAGGTGCATAATGTTTTTCTCGGTGTCGGCCAACATCCTGCTGATGCCTTTCTACCTGCAGGTGGTCCTGGGATACAGCCCGATGCAGACCGGGATGCTCATCGCCCCCCTTAGCATAGTAATGGGGGCCGCCTCGCCTCTGGCGGGATGGTTGACTAACCATGTCAGCACCAAGATTTTGAGTTCGGTGGGCCTGGGTCTCATCGGGCTGGGTCTTATGGTCATTTCTCGCCTGGGCCTTGCCACCGACTACCAGAGCGTCCTCTGGCCGCTGCTGCTCGTTGGACTGGGCCACGGCATATTCCAGGCGCCGAACAACACCTCCATTATGGATTCCGTCCCGCGGGACAAATTCGGCATCTCTTCGGGAGTAATGTCGCTGGTCCGCGAGATCGGGCGTTCCGTGGGCACCGCGGTTGCCAGCATTATCGTAGTGAACACCATGTTTGCGGTGGTGGGACCGGTTTCCCTTTACAGCCTCAAAAGGGAGGGGGCGTCGCTGGTCCAGGGCAGCGCCCTGGCGGCTTTCTCCGACGGGATCGCCAAGGCCTTTGTGGTGGCCGCTGTGGCCTGTGTACTGGGAATCATCTGCTGTCTTTCCAGGCCAAGCACCGCCAGGGACAAAAAGAATATCGGGCCGTAGGGTAAGTAGAAGAGGACCCTTTTGGAAACGCAAGAAAGGCCTGTCACGCCTTTTGTCCCGCCGTTGCAGGCGCAAAAAGAGTCGGGATTGATCAAGAAAAGCGCCAGTAAATACCGGCTTAAGCTTCTATTGCTCTTCGGTTCGAGGGTTGACGGGACGGCGTCTCCGGAGAGCGACTTCGATGTTGCTTACCTGGCATCAAGAGACCTGGACTTGAACCGGGAGGCCAGACTGATCGTGGAACTGGCGCCGGTTTTCCGGAGCGAGAATATCGACCTGGTGAATCTGAAAAAGGCCCCTCCCTTGCTCTTCTATGCCATTACCGCCAGGTGCCGGGTCATCTATGAAAAAGACCCTTTGATGTTCCCCACCATGAGAGCTTACGCTTTCAAGAAGTACGTCGAGACCAGGCCCCTGCGGGAGATGGAGTACCAGAGGCTGAAAGCCAGCCTGAAACCATGACGGCGGAAATGACTTTTCAAAAAGCCTTCGTCGTCAAGAAACTGACCGAGCTAAATGGCTACCTGGACGAGGTAGAACACTTCTTCAGTTCTTCCTCGGACAGCGAGATCGTCGGAGATTCCGGCAAGCTGCACATCGCCGAGCGATTGCTTCAACTCGTGGTAGACACGATCCTGGACATCAATCAGCACTTCATCCGGGAGCTGGCCCTGAAGGGCATGGAAGATTTCCAGGGGACTTTCTACATAATGGCGGAAAGCGGCATTCTGCCAAAAGCGTTCGCGCGCCGGCTGGCGCCGGTGGTTGGGCTGCGCAACCGGATCGTCCGCCGCTACGACACTCTGGACAAGAAACTCTTTGTGAGAACGTTCCGAAAGAACTACCGGGATTTCCTGGAATACGTCCGGCTCGTCGGCCAGCGCCTGGAAAAGATGGATTAGAACCCGGAGCGAAGGGATTAGGCGGGCTAGCCGACCCCCCAACGCACCATCCCCACCCTTTGGCTAGCCCCTACAATTGCTCGCCGGTGGGTTCGCGCCGCCACATCCTGCCCACCGCCCAGGCGCTTAACCCACCCTACGGACCTACGGGCGCCGGCTAATAGCTGACTGCTTTCTGAATACGGCACAATGCCGTCTTCAACGGCCAGCCGCCGCTCCTCGGATTGCAGCGGTCTGGGTCGTCATCCATTGCCACATTGATGTTCGATTGCCACACGCCGCGAAGCCAGGGATCTTCGCCCGGCAACTCGGGAAACCACCAGCCATGTTCGCAGTGGACGACGTGTTTCTCCATGCCGTCGAAATAGCTGCATTTCTGCCTCACCCTTCCGTGCGGCGTCTCAATCCAGACCCAGTCTCCATCTTCGATTCCCAGTCCCCGGGCGGTTTCGGGATGGACCTGGACCCGAGGATGAGGACGGCGCTTCCTGACAAAGTCTATCTGGCGCTGCTCGGAATGAAAATACTGCTGCACCCTGCCGCCGGTGATCAGGGTCAGGGGGAAGTCCCGGGCCAGGTCGGGGCGGCTCACCACGCTTTCCCTGGGCTCGTGGAAATCCGGCAGAGGGTCGTAACCAAGTTTTTGCAGCACCGTGGAATAGAGTTCCAGCTTGCCCGTGGGCGTGCCGAAGCCCTCCTGACGCTCATATTTCTTGTATTCGTCCGGCGGCGTGTGAAAGCCATTTTTCTTTTCCATGAGCTCCCGGAAACTCAGCCCCAGCGGGCGCAACTGGTAATCAAACACCTCCTCAAGGGACGCCCATGGCCACTCTTTTCCTTGCCCCATTCCCATGCCCAGGCCGCGGAAGACATCATAGTCCGTCCGGTAGTCGTACTCCCCGGCAATATCCGCCGGCAAACCGGCCTCGCCGGCAATGATCGCATTGTTGTTGCCGTAGGTGCAATAGAGCTCCGGCCTTTCCGCCCAGCAGGCCACGGGCAGCACGTAGTCCGCAAGCTGGGCGCTCGGAGTCAGCCAGAAATCCGCCACCACATATAGGTCGAGGCTCTTCAATGCCCGGTAGACCAGCCTGGTATTGGCCTGGGTGACCATGGGATTGCTGCCCACGGTAATGCCGGCCCTGACGGGGTAAGGCTTTCCGCTCACCATGGTCCGGAGCATCGAAGGGAAGTGCGCGTAGGAAATCACGTTGCTTTCTTTGCCCCAGACTTTCTTGTTATTGCCGGCGATTACTTCCCTGCCCGGCCAGGCCAGCAGCTTGAACCGGTTGGCGCCGATCTGCTTTTTCCTCTGTTCCGGCGAAAGCCTTTCGTTGAGTTGCAGCTCTACTTCGTCTACCATACCGACCGGTCCCGGAAGGTAGTCTGCTCCCCTTACATCTATGTTGCCCACGATGGCGGCCATGATCAGCCTCGCCTGGATGGCCTCCTGCTGGTCTTCCAGGTGCTCCATTCCCATGCCGTTGATGGAAACCCCCGGCCGGTTCGTGGCATAAATCCGGGCCGCCTCCCTGATCTTTTCCGCCGGTATGCCGGTTATCCCGGAGGCCGCTTCAGGTACGTAAGGACGCACCCGCTCGGCCAGCTTGTCGAAACCGTAGCACCACCGGGCAACGAAATCCTGGTCATAGAGTTTGTCGTTGATAATCACGTTCAGCATCGCCATCATTAGCGCCGCATCGGTACCGGGCCGTATCTGCAACCAGAGGTCGGCCAGATCGGCGGTGCCAGTCCTCCTGGGATCGACAACAATGATTTTGCTGCCGGCCTTTTTGGCATCGAGCAGCGACTTCCACAGGCGGGGGACCGCCTGTGACGGATTGATTCCGATGAGGAGGGCGCATTTGGTCAGCGGTCTGCCTTCAGCATCCTTGATCAGGGTCAGCCCCGATCGGTGACGCAGCGGCCAGCCCATCATGGCCGCACCCATGTTGATCACCGGGCCAAAACATATCTGGTTTTGCCCCACGATGTTGGGCGATCCCACCAGGTTTAGAAAGCGGGTCAACGGCCATTCGGTGGTGCGACCGGTGCCGAGGGTGAGCATCAATGATTCGGGGCCATATTCCTTGATTATCGAGCCCAACCGGCTGGAAATGTCATCGAGCGCCTCGTCCCAGCTAACCTTTTCCCATCTGTTTTCCCCGCGTTCCCCTTTGCGTTTAAGAGGATAGCGCACCCGGTCGGGATGGTAGATAAACTCTTTCGCCGCGGCCAGCCGGACACAGCCGCGGGTGGCCGGTACGATGTCATCCACCCTGGGGTCCGACCGGTCTTCCTCGATCTTCACCAGCCGGCCATTCTCGGAATGCACCAGTATCCGGCACCTGGCATGGCACCAGCGACAGACCGCCTTCTTAGATTGTTGCGCCATTAATCCTCCCGGTTAGTAGTCCCCTCTCCCTCGACGGGAGAGGGTCAGGGTGAGGGTGAAAAAGAGGAAGCTGATCGTCGTCATGCGTGCAGCCTGGGCTTGGCCCAGTCCGGGTGGTCCTCTTTCTGGATCCGACCCACGCTGTAGATGTCCCGCATCGTTTCATAGATGAAGGCCATCCATTCCGAGGGTCTGTCGTCTTGCAGATTGAAATGCTGGTGTTCCACGCCGCCCGGTTTTATGGGCAATACGATCAAGTCGCCTTCCTCCCAATCATACCGTTCACCGTCTACTATGGAGTAGCCTTTGCCGTTCAGGACGTAGATGACCAGGCCGCCCTGGTGGACGTGCTTTCCCGAGTGGGTATGAATACGCTGTATGAACAGGCTCCAGCCCGGGACCCCTACCTTGTCCCAGTTTAGATAGCGGTGGCTGAGATGCTTGGTAAGCCCCTGGCGGCTCTGCTCCCAGGTCATGTCTTTGCCCTTCACGATCACCTGCCCCTCGGCCCTCAGCCGTATCATCTCGTTCAGGAAGAGTTTTTCTCTTTCGTAAAGGGTTTCCTGTGGCTCAGGTTCCTTTTTTCGCTCCAGTATTCGTTCTACCATAAAGTTGATACTCCAATTGAGTTTGTCGCCTGTCATTCTGCCGTTCGCCGGTACCACAGGCCGCCGCGCCTGTGGGCCATGGCATGGCGCCCTGGACGTAATGTTCGAAGTCCATCAAGTACCACAGCAATGTCTCACAGGCAGGGCCGCCTGTGATACCGGTTATTCCGGCGCGGTCAAGTCATACTAAATCAAGTAGTATACCGAAGGCTTTGTCCCCAGTTGTGGCAGAAGCTGAAAGGAACCCCTGGATTTCAACAGCAGCGAGACCTCGCTGTTGGGATCGTCCAGGTCGCCGAAATGCCGGCAACTGGTGGGGCAGACCTGCACACAGGCCGGCGGCAAACCTTCACGCAGGCGATGGGCGCAGAAGGTACACTTCTCCACCACCCCCTTCCGGTGTTTGCGGTAAGCTACCTCTTCGAACGGAGTGAGGTTATCGCCAAAATAGCCTTTCAGCTCTCCGACAAGAAAGCGCGCCTCGTAGGGACAGGCCGTCATGCAGGCCTTGCAGCCGGCGCAGACATCATAGTTGACCTCGACTATGCCATCCTCCCGCCGGGTGGTGGCCCCGGTGGGGCATGCCCGCAGGCAGGGCGGGTCCTGGCAATGGTTGCACAGCACCGGGATCATGATCCGGCGGGCGGTGGGGTATTTACCCTCCTCTTTTTCCAGCACCCGGCACCAGAACACTTCCGGCG
Source organism: uncultured Dehalococcoidia bacterium (assembly GCA_964518085.1). Classification (GTDB taxonomy): domain Bacteria; phylum Chloroflexota; class Dehalococcoidia; order JACQUA01; family JACQUA01; genus JACQUA01. Next base: position 2,048 of record CAZFEA010000021.1, on the reverse strand, counting down.
GGGTGCCGTTCTCCACTTTGCAGGCCATGGCGCAGGCAGAACAGGCAATGCACAGTTTCAGGTCGATAACCATGCCCAGTCTGGTCATTTAGTGCTCCGAAATGTCATTGCGATTCCGCCCGAGGCGGACGAAGCAATCCCGTGGGGGTGCACTCGACAACCCGTAGCGGCATCCGCCTCAGGCGGACGCGTGCCCGGCGACAGGCTGGAAAGCCTGTCGTACCGCCATGCCGGAATTGCTCCGTCACCCTTCGCAAGCGAAGGGATTCCTCGCAGTGACATCCTGGTAACAATTTACAACGCCTTGTAGACTTTGACTTCGACACAGTCATCGATGGCGCCCGAAAGAACATCGACGCGGTCATCCCCCACCGGGATGAGGGCATTGTGGTGCAGTCCCTTGCCCCTGGCTATTGGTTTGCCCCGGGCCCAGCTACCAAAGACGCCGGCGATGGCCACGGCCTCGGGATGGATGCATTCCGTCACCTTGACCTTGCCCCTGACCTTTCCGGCGACCGATTCGATCCATACCTGGTCGCCGTCCTTGATTCCCCTCTTCTTCGCTGTCTCGGTATTGATCTCGGCCTTGAGCAGGCGCATGTGGCGCTCGGCCAGCTCATTCAGCCAGGGATTCTCCGGGGTAATGGTCTTGAAGGTGAGGGCGTCGGTATAGGCCACGCACAGCAGATTGTAGTCCGTCGTCTGGCTGCGGGTGTACGATGGGCTGGGTTTCCAGCAGGGCATCGCCACGTAGTCCGAGGTATCCCACCAGGTGATGTTGCGTTCCCTGAGCAGCCTCTCCACCTCGGCCCGGCCGCGGAGAAAATGTTCGTAGTATATTGGCACGCGCGGCTTTATTTCGTTTATCCCGTACCTCTCCTCAACGCTGCGCTTGACCTTCTTGTAGCCATGCTTCTTGAACCACTCCAGCCCGCAATCCGGGCCGAAGTCCGACCGGGCAAAGGCGTCCATGACTTCGGTGAGGCTGTATTTCTTTTCCGGGTCCAGCTTGCAGGCCGGATCGGCGATAGCGCGGTTCACGTTGCGGTAGAAGTCCGGAAGAAAACCCATCCTGTCGGCTATCTCCATCAGCACCTCGCACCAGTGCCTGGCCTCGCCGGCGGGCCTCACCACCGGCTGCCCGACCCCCCAGTAGAAGTAGTCCGTCACCGGAGCGATGTGCTGCAACTGCCTGTTGTTGGGGAACAGGACATGCCTTTCCAGGGACACCGTGTCGGGCAGGACTATGTCGGCAAACTCGGCGGTCTCATCCAGTACGGTGCAAAGACAAACTATGAAAGGAATATTCAGCAGGCTGCTGGTGGACATGGCCAGGTTTTCCTTGCTGGCCAGCCAGTTAGTTCGGCAAATAATCGCCACCTCGGGTTTCGCCGTCACCTGGTACTTTTCCGGCTGGGAGAAGGCGTAGAACTCAAGACTGCCGGCGTCCATGCCCCTCGTCAACGAAGGGGCTATCCCTTCCGCCGGGGTTGACTTTTTGGGCGCATAAGGATTAGTGGGATTAATCTTGACCGTTTGCATCACCAGGCCGTCGGGACTTTCCCGGGGACCCCAGCTACCTGAAGGACCGAAGATGTTCATCCCACCATACCCGCCCGGGCAGTCCAGGCTGCCCACCACCAGGTTGAGCAGCAGTATGCTCAGTTGTTGCCAGGTTGCCTGGGTGCGGGGCACTATCCCTTTGAGATAGTGGGCGGCCGCCGGCCGGTAGGGAAGCTCCCTGCCGTTGATAACCAGCTTCGAGCCGACCCTGGCGGCGGCGCCGAACTCGCGGGCGATCCGCCGAATGGTGGCGGCGGGGACGGTGGTGATGGGGGCCGCCTTTTCCGGGGTGTATTCCCTGACATGTTCCTTGAGCATCTCGAAGGCGGGATGGCAGTCCACGCCATTGACCCGGTAGGTCCCTTCGAGGGCATAATCATCAACCGGGGCGTCGAAGGTCCGGGCCGTGTTCGCTGCCGCATCCCAGACCAGCGGCTTCTGTGTTTGTTCGTCCCGGGCATAGGTCCCGTCCGGCGAGACCAGGT